>CADBBP010000084.1 GCA_902792855.1 uncultured Prevotellaceae bacterium | reverse complement strand
TTGCCGGAAAAAATGGAGCGTTTGGAAAATGCTGTGTTCCAGGAGTGTACGGCATTGGAGGAAGTGACGATACCGGAAGGGGTGAAAAGCCTTGGGGAGGAAGTATTCAGATTTTGTACTGCGTTGCAAAGCGTGACATTGCCGCAAACAGTGGAAAGCATCGGGGCATACGCTTTTGCTGATTGCACGGAACTCTTGGAGGTGGAATTGCCGCAACGGTTGACAAGCATTGAGGAGGGGACTTTCTGCAATTGCTTCTCTTTGGCGTTCATAGAGTGCCCTGACGGGGTGACGATGGTGGGCGACGTGGCTTTTAAAGGATGCGAGAACCTGGTGCAGTTTGATTTCCCAAAACAGTTGACTGTCATTGGATACGAGGCGTTTTATGGGTGCAGTTTTCTTGAAAAAGTGCTACTGCCTGCAGCCGTGGAGGAAATAGGGGAGGGGGCTTTCAGCAAATGTGCAAGTTTGGGGAGAATTACCGTGGAGGAGGGAAATGGGAATTATTGCTCCAAGCAGGGGGTGTTGTTCACGTCTGACATGGTCGAACTCATTTGCTACCCGGTGGCAAAGGGAGGGGCGTCATACACCGTCCCAAAGGGGGTGGAAATCATTGGGCAACGTGCCTTTGAGTGCAATGCTACTTTGTCGTCTATCGAGGTGGGACCGCAAGTGAAACAAGTGGAGGACTATGCATTCGCTCAATGCGAAATGCTGGCAAATGCTCTTTTCCTCGGCGAACAAACCACTTTCGGGGAAGGGGTGTTCTCCCAATGCTTGGCGTTGGAGAGCGTCACTTTGCCTGGCAAGTTGGAGCAGTTGCCGGCTAATTCTTTCTTCAGCTGTGAGAGTCTCACCTCCTTGGAGTTGCCGGCCACTGTCGTCAGTATCGGAGAAAGGGCGTTGGAAGGTTGCGTATTATTGGATAGGTTGGTCCTGCCTGCAGCAGTGGAGGAAATTGGAGGGCAGGCTTTCTTCTTTTGCGAGGGATTGCAGAATGTGGTGGTGCTTTCGGCGGTGCCACCGTTTATTGTCAGTGAAATGATTGATGACGGAGAGATGATGCAACCCATGGGGTCGGTGTACGACAATAATGTGGTGATTGAAGCCAGGGCTTTCTCCAATTACAACATCCCGCTATGGGTGCATGGATATTGCTTGCAAGACTACTTGCTCGCACAGGAGTGGTCATTTTTCAACAATTTCAATATTATCACCGAAGTGTATGCCGAGGACGTGGAGATTTATCCCCATGGAACCAAAACGTTGTCGCTGGCTTTTCAAAAAGACTACAAGCTTGACTTCGATTCCATTTCTTTCACATTGAAATTGCCGGAGGGATACTCGCTCGTTGAAGAGGAGGGAGAGGTGGTGTGTACCCTGGCGGAGGAACTGCAAGGCAATGACGTCACGGTAGAGGTGGAAAAACGAAACACGAATGAATATCTCTTTAAGATAGGAGGCGAGATGCTCTCAAAGGTGATTGAAAATGGAGATTTGATAACCCTTGCATTGAGCTCCGACACGCTATTGGAAGAAAAGCGGATGAAAGCCGATATTTCAAATATAAGATTGGTGGGAGGAACAGAGGGAATACTGATGGAAGAGGATGCTTCTTTCTTTATTTGTCAAGAGGAAATGGTGGACGGGGACTACAATTTCGATGGAATGAGAAGCGTCATGGATATCATGGTGATGATTGACTACATTTTGCAAAACAATACATTAGCCATTCCTCAAGGCATGGCTGACAGAAATGGCGACCACCTCGTCAATATTATTGATGTCATGCTCCTCGTGCAGACAATTCTCCACACGAACCAAGACCAGGTGCCATTTTGAGGCAAGGCTCCCTGATGACTAATGATGCTCGGCGACGATGGCGAAATACTCCAAGTCGTCGTCTCCGTCGTTGTACATCGCGTGGGAGTGACCCATGGGGCAATAATGTACGTCGCCGGCGGAAAATGCCTCCGTCGTGTCGTCGTATTGGAAATGCCCATGGCCGCTGAGGCAGAGGATAATCTCTGAATTGGCATCATGTGAATGGTAACCGATGTTGGCACCGGGCTTCAGACGACTCATCATCACCTTGTTTTTGGCATCTACATAGTTGCGAGTAGCCAATTGGCCGTTGCCACCTTTGAAACCTTCGATGAGTTGCTCCTCAATTTTACTGTAATCGATGATCATAATTTCGCGCTTATAGAGTTTTTCTACCGTTTATTATTTCTTGTCGCTGGAATTGGAGGGCTTGGACGAATTGCTTGAGGTCGTCTTCCCTGATGATGAACTACCTGATTTGGTGCTGCTTGATTTTGAACTGCTCCCACTCGAACCTTTGGACGATGACTTGGAGCCTGTATTTTGCTTTGTGGAACTGCTCTTGGTGGAGGAGTTGCCACTGGAATTCGTCGTGGTTTTGGTAGAACTGCCCGAATTGCTCTTGCTGCTGCTTGAGCCGGAAGACTTCTGGGAACTGCTTGAGCTGGAAGACTTCTGGGAGCTGCTTGAGCCGGAAGACTTCTTGGAGCTGCTTGAGCTGGAAGACTTCTGGGAGCTGCTTGAGCTGGAAGACTTCTGGGAGTTGCTTGAGCTGGAAGACTTTTGGGAGCTGCTTGAACTTGAAGACTTCTGTGTGCTGCTTGAGCTGGAAGACTTCTGTGTGCTGCTTGAACTTGAAGACTTTTGGGTGCTGCTTGAGCTTGAAGACTTCTGTGTGCTGCTTGAGCTTGAAGACTTCTGTGTGCTGCTTGAACTTGAAGGCTTCTGTGTGCTGCTTGAACTTGAAGGCTTGCTCGACGAACTGCTGCTGCTTTGCTTGTTGCTCGACGAACTGCTGGAAGATGACGTTCCTTCTTTCTTGGTGCTTGAGGTGCTGCTGGAAGACGATGACTGTTCGCTCGAAGAGGGTGTGTATTTCGTCATCGACATGGAGCTGACCTTGTTGTTTTTGTTCACCATGGATGTCACCTTGAAATGTTCAGAACCAGCATGCCCGTCTTTCCGAATGATGGTTCGCTTCGCTGTGAATTCAACGGTTGTGTTCTGCAGCTCACCGCTCTGCTCACGCTTCGTGATTTTGTAGTCGTGGTTGAGCTTCCAAATCACATTGCTCACATCTTCGCCGTGCTGACGGTGCATCCATGACACCACATCGCCAGTGCCCGCATTGCTCGTGCCCATGAATGTTGTCAGACTGGAGCCGAGGGTGGCGGTGAGACGAGAGGCGTCGTTGCCGTTCACACTGAGGAAGAACTCGCGGAAGAGGCTCTTTGCCTTCGCCTCGTCCTCGGGTGTCGTTTCAACCACCTTCACGGCAATCTTTTCTTTGGCTTCCTTCACAAACAGCCCATTGCCATGCTCGGCGATGTATTCTTCGTATGCCTTTTTCTTGTCGGAGGCAAGGGCCGTCTCCCAGTCGATGGAGTCAATCATTGACAAGAGGGTGGATTTCAGAGGGGTGTCCGGGTAGTCGGTGAGGTATTGCAGAATCTTCACCTTGTCGCGTGTGACAACGCTCATCGAGAGGTCTTCCTTCTGTTTCGTCACGTCTGCTATCTTGTCTTTGATGGCGGCTTTGTGCTCCACGCTCGCATCGGTGTAGGTGCGAAGGAAACTGTTCATCTCGCTCACATTACCGCTGTTGATGGCCATTTGGAAAGCCTGGTTCTCACGAGATAACTTGCTGTCGTTGTAAAAATACAGGCAGACGGCAGCGATGAGGGCGGTGATGGCAAGCGATACGATGATGGGGATGAAGTTGTGCTTTCCTGAACTACCGGTAGTGGTGTCTTCGTCGGCGATGTGGATGGGTTTCTCCAAAGCCTCGCCGTCGGTGTCGATGTACGACAATTCCTCCTCCGTCTCTTCATCGTCATCAGAAGACCTGGTGGCTTCCGACGGCTTCTTGTCATCGCTTGGAGTTGATTCCCCGTCTTCAGTGGTGGTCGTCACCTTTTCATCGGATGGGGTGGGGGACTCTGTCTCTACTGTCTGCTGGGGTGCTTCCTCTTTGCCATGTTCAGGCTCTTCTTCGGCAAGGTCCGCCTCATCCGCAACACGCCTTTCACCATGTGGAAGGATGCTGTAGCAGTGGGGACAGATGCCGTAGTCCTTGAAATACACCTCTCCGCATTTGGTGCACTTCACTATGTTGCCGGCAATTTTCTCCCCGCAGATGGGGCAGACTGTCGCTTCATCGCTGATTTGTTGTCCGCATTCAGGACATTTGATAATTGCCATGGTTATTAGAGTTGTTATGTTTTTTGAAAGGGTGGTAATCCCATTTCTCTTATGTCAAGGTTCGAGGGTGCTCACCATCGTTTGAAGCGTAGTTCCCGAAGGCTGTGCTTGCCCATGATGCGGCTCTTGTCCACATAGCCGTTCACGCCGTTGATACGGCCCTTGCCGGTATATTGCCAGATGATGTAGTCGCGCTCGTCGGCCAACTGAGGCTCGTAGTCGGAATACATGGCCACCATGAGGGGGTAGTCGTCTATCTTGCCACATAGGTGGTTGTTGTAGAAGTTGCGACCCGTATAGACCAGCGGCTTCTGGTGGTAAACCTCTTCAATCATCTCTAAGAATTTCATCAGGGAGTCGCAAAACTGGGACGTGCTCATCGACTTTGGCTTGGTCTCAACGTCGATCATCGGGATAAGGTCTTGGTCGCGGGGAATGCATTGGCTCATGAAATTGTGCAGCTGAAGATGCTGGGGCACGTTGGCATGGTAGAAATGGTAGGAACCCACTTTCAAACCATGACGGTGAGCCTGCTGGATGTTGCGAAGGTATGTTTGGTCTTGTGTCTCCTTGCCTTCTGTGGCCTTGAAATATACGTAGGCCATGTGGCTGTTGTCGCCCAATGTCTCCCACCACACGTCGCCCTGGTAATGGCTCATGTCCAGGCCGTGGATGTGGTTGCATGTGTCTTCACATTGAATCCCATAAGATTGGGCGCAAATAGCCATGGTCGAGAGGATACCGACCAATAGGAAAAAGAGTCTGTTCATTTCAATCAATTATTTCTGTCGAAGGGGCGTGAATGCCAATGCTCCGATTTTTCCGCAAAGTTACAAATATTTTGCGAATTTAACAACACAAGTGCAACATTTTTCTTGGACTTGTGTTTTTTTTAAGTTTTTTTGTTTTTCTATGTTGGCAATTTCTCACTCGTCGATTTCGGCCAGGCCGCGCATCACGCCATGACAAATGGTTGAGATTGTCTCGCCGGGAGCAAGTCGGCGGAAGGAGAGGGTGTTGAGGATGGTGCGCCATGCAATGCCGGGACTGCTCAGAGCGAACCTGTTATGATTCTCGTTGTTGGAGCCTTTGGGATGGCGGGAGAAATGCTCCACCATGAGCACACGCTTCATCCAGCGGCGGGCATTGGACGAAAGTTGGGTGACGAAAGGCAGCTCCGATTGGCTGAAGCCGAAGCCCTCTATCAGCAAGGTGCCTTGCAGCTCGCACATCTTCACCATGCGGGTCTCGGTGAGCCATCGCTCCAATTTCACAAAGTCAACCTTGTCGCCTTCCTTGCGAAGGTAGCGGCCAAGGTCGATGAGACCTTTCAGGCAGCTTTTGCCTTCAAGCATCTGCACCACGTTGCTGAGCAGGATGGCAAGGAGTTGCAGCGTCTCGTAGGAGCGTTCCAAGTCACCATATTCTTGACTGACAAGATGCTGGAGGCGTTTGTTCAAATCCTTGTTGTGCAAATGGACGCGGCTGATTACATACAAGTCGGAGATGCCGACTGAAGGTGATGCCTGGAGGTGCTCTTTCACTTTCTCTATCTGCTCTTCGGGGATGTTGAGGTTGTCATCGAAATGGTAACGCTCGATGCCTTTTGCCAGGAAAGGGGTTACGCCGTGCCAATGCGCCAGCAACACCAACTGCGCCCATTTGTAGTCCGACATGATGCTGATGGGCTTCGACTCGTCGAAAGCCCCACCGCGAAGCAGGTTGAGAAAATTGGTGGTCAATACGTCGTAAGGAGATGGCATGGGAATGGAGGTTATGAAAATCTTCGGGGGTATCTTAGCACGATGGACAACAAGGCGATGACGCCAAGCACCATGGGATAGTAAAGGAAGGGAATGATTTCAACTGGGTTGAGTTGGCTGAGACCAGCACCCATCAGCACTTGGGCACCGTAGGGTATCATGCCTTGGATGCAGCAGGAGAAGGTGTCGAGGATGCTCGCACATTTGCGACTGTCAAGGCCGAAGCGGTCGCCGATGCTTTTGGAGATGTCGCCAACGGTGAGGATGGCCACGGTGTTGTTGGCGGTGCAAATGTTCACCATGCTCACCAAGGCGGCTATCGACAACTCCGCGCCGCGCTTGCCGTTCACGCGCTTCGTCATCTTTTCTATGATGTAGTCGATGCCGCCATTATAACGGATGATTTCCAACAAGCCGCCAGCCATCATCGTGATGATGATGAGTTCGCCCATGTTGGTGATGCCCGTGCCCATCGACGAGAGCCAGCCCATCAGGTCGTAAGAGCCGATGGATATGCCGATGATGCCGGTGAGAAGCAGTCCAAGGGTGAGCACGGCCATCACGTTCATGCCAAAGATGGCAGTCACAAGGACGACGAGGTAGGGCGCCACCTTCAGGTATTCCACTTGCGAGGTTTCCGACGGTGAATGGATGCCGGAGCCCATGGCGATGTAGGCGGCCAATGTGAGAAGGGCAGCAGGAAGGGCTAAGTAAAGGTTGACGCGAAACTTGTCGCTCAAACGGCAATGCTGGCTCTGCGTTGCCACGATGGTGGTGTCGGAGATAAAGGAGAGGTTGTCGCCGAAGAAAGCACCACCTATCACCACGGCGACCATCAAGGGGGTGCTGGAGCCGGTGGAGGCGGCCAGGCCGGTGGCGATGGGGGAGAGGGCGACGATGGTGCCCACGCTGGTGCCGATGGAGAGGGAGATGAAGCAGGAAGCGACAAAAAGGCCTGCCAAGAGCATGTTGCCGGGAAGGAGGGAGAGGGTCAGCTGCACGGTGGCGTCCACGCTGCCCATATCCTTGGCGGAATGGGCGAAAGCTCCGGCAAGCACGAAAATCCACAACATGAGCATCAAGTTGCTGGTGCTTGCGCCACGACTGTAGCGGTCCACGCGCTTGGCCAATGGCAAACCGCCGCTGATGGCGATGGCATAGACGCTCGCCACCATGAAGGCGACAGTGAGCGGCACCTTGTAAAAGTCACCGGCGGCAAGCGAGAGTGACAGGTAGGTGCCAACGAATACCAGCAGGGGACTGAGGGCGAACAGACCTTTCTTGTTGCTCATTTGATATGCTTTTTCTTCATAGTTGCGGGCGCCTCTCTGGCGCCCGCAACCATGATTGCTATAGTGTCACGCCGTTCTTGAAGATGGATATCTCGCGGTAGCCGTTGGCTTCGTTGCGCGTGGGCTCGCCATTGGCAACGGAGATGATCTTGTCGGTGAATTCTTTCACCAAGTCTTCCATCGAAGTGCCTTCCACCAGCTTGCCTGCGTTGAAGTCTATCCAGTTGGGCTTGCGGGAGAAGAGCACGCTGTTGGTGGAGACTTTCATCGTGGGGATGAACGTGCCGAAGGGGGTGCCGCGGCCAGTGGTGAACAGCACGATTTGGCAACCGGCGGACGCAAGGGCTGTGGCTGCTACAAGGTCGTTGCCGGGGGCGGAGAGCAGGTTCAAGCCGTTGGTCTGGATGCGGTCGCCATATTCCAACACGCCGCTTACCGGGGCACGGCCGCACTTCTGTGTGCAGCCAAGGGCTTTGTCCTCGAGCGTGGAGATGCCGCCGGCCTTGTTGCCGGGGGAGGGGTTCTCGCCCACGGGCTCGCCATGGCTGAGGAAGTATTCCTTGAAATTGTTGATGAGCGACACCGTTTGCTCAAACAACTCGGGGGTCTCGCAGCGGTTCATGAGGATGGTCTCTGCACCGAACATCTCAGGCACCTCGGTGAGGATGGTGGTGCCGCCCTGGGCCACGAGGTAGTCGGAGAACTCACCTACAAGCGGGTTGGCGGTGATGCCGCTGAACCCGTCGCTGCCGCCGCATTTCAGACCCACGCGAAGCTTGCTCAATTCGCATGGCTCGCGACGGTCGGCGGAGGCGGTGGCGTAAAGCTCGCGAAGGATGGCCATGCCGGCCTCCACTTCGTCGCCCTCCACTTTCTGGGTCACCAACAGGCGGATGCGGTCGCGGTCGTAGTCGCCCAACAGTTCCATGAAGGCTTCCGGCTGGTTGTTCTCGCAGCCAAGGCCCAGTACAAGCACGCCGCCGGCATTGGGGTGGAGCACGATGTCGCGAAGGATTTTGCGGGTGTTCTCGTGGTCCTCGCTCAATTGTGAGCAGCCATAGTTGTGATGCCAGGCATGGATGGCATCCACTCCCTTGCCGCCTGTCTCTGCTTGCAGTTGGGTGGCAAGGCGTTCGGCGATGCCGTTCACACAGCCCACGGTGGGTACAATCCATATCTCGTTGCGGATGCCCACCTCGCCGTTCTTGCGCACGTAGCCGTTGAAGGTGCGGTGCTCGTTGGCGATGCGCAGACGCTCGTTCACCGGGTGGTATTCGTAGGTCAGCGTGCCGGAGAGGTTGGTCTTCAGGTTGTTTTCGTTCACCCATTCGCCTGCCTTCAGGTCTGTCAAGGCGTGCCCGATGGGGTAGCCATACTTGATGATGTCGGTGCCGGAGGGCGTGTCGGCGATGATTACCTTGTGCCCCATGGGGGTGTCTTGCGCGATGGTGATGCGCTTGCCGTCCACCTCGATGGTCTCGCCTTTGCTGAAGGCTTTAAGGCACACCACCACGGAGTCGGCGGGGTTGATTTTTATGAATGTGGAAGGGGTCATGTTAGTGTATTTTGTTGATTGATGGTTCGTTGTGGGATGCTTAGATCATTGTCCGCTGGTAGAAGTCAACGTTCTCCTTGTTGAGAATCTCGATGGGCATGTAGTTCACGGGGGCCACCTTCTCTTTCAGCACGATGGCTTGGAAGAGGGCTTCCACGCAGTAGTAGCCTTGCATGAAGGCATGCTGGGCGATGAGGAAGGAGATGCTGCCCTCGCGAAGGCATTTGGCGTTCTTCTGCACCATGTCGTAACCCATGATCTGGATGTCGCGGCGATTGGTGCGCAGGAGAAATTCACCCACGATGTGGGCTTTCGAGCAGAAGGTGATGCAATGGTGGGTCTTCGGGTGCTTGGTGAAGTAATCTTCCAGGATGTCGTCATAGGCCGCCTTCTCCTCTTCAAGGGGGAGGTTCACCTCCTCGATTTTCACGTTGGGGAAATGGTCGTGCATGTAGTGGCGGAAGCCTACCTCGCGGTTGTCTTGCTGCTTGCTTGCCACACGGCCGTTCTTCATCTGCTTCATGATCATGATCTCGCTGCTGTTGGAGGCGATGAGCATCAGCATCTTCGCAGCAAAATAGCCGCTGCAGAAGGAGTCCTGGCCATAGAAAGAAAGGGGCTTCAAGTCGGGCATGTAGGAGTCGAGCATCACGAAGGGGATGCCTTGCTCGTGCAACTGGTCGGTGAATTGCCTTGTGATGTCGAGGCTGGATGGCACGATGATCACGCCCTCGGGATGCTCGGAGAGACACGTCTCGTAGGCCTCCACGAACGTGTCGTCCTCGAAACGGTTGTAGTAGAGCATTTTCACATCGATGTGGAAGTCGCGGCGTGCCTCGCAGGCACGGTTGGCACCCTCCTCTATCTCTTCCCAATAAGCCTCCGAGGCGTGTTTGGGCATGATGAAATAGAAGGTGTAGGAGCGGTTGTAGGCCAGCGCACTCGCATACATGTTGGGCTGGTAGTTCATCTCCTTGAGGGCTTGCTCCACTTTCTCGCGGGCGGGGGGCGACACGTTGGGGCGTTGGTGCAGCACACGGTCCACCGTGCCTACCGACACGCCGGCACGGGCGGCAATGTCCTTGATTCTGATCTTTTGCGTCATCTATCGGTTGTCACTTGGTATTCTGATTGTGCAAAGGTACGGATTTTTTTCTAAAAGCGGAAATGTTTCCACTTGAATTTCTCACTTGCTAAGGATGAGGTTCACCAAGGTGGTCACGTCGGCCACGGAGAAGAGGCCGTCTTTGTTCATATCGGCAGCACGGTAGCAGATGACGGGAGGTGCCCCACCTAATATCTCGTCCACGAGGCAGGTAACGTCGGAGATGGAGACTACGCCGTCGCAGTTCACGTCGCCTTCAACGTATTTGAAGTTGTCGGTGACGTTGCTGTCGAGTGAACCGAAATAGTGGAGGCGGAAATTGTCGAAGATGCACCAGTAGGCGGTGTTCATCGTCGTTCCGCGAAGACCCATGGTCAGCGAACCGCCGTCGGTGTGGAGCATGGTGGTCACGTGGTTGTCGTACAGGCCCTGGCTGAAATAGATGCTCGCCGCCTCCATGTTGTTGGGGAAGTACTGGCCGTTGACGTAGGACTCGTCGCCGCCGAGCCGGCTGCTCTGGGCGTCGCGGGTGATGTGGGCCAACTGGCGGCTGGAGCTGCCGGCATAAATCCGGGCTGTGGTGGCGACGTTGGGACAGTCGGCTGGCCATCCGGGGCGTTGGAAAGCGTTGCAGAGGAATTGGTAGTTGCCGCCGGGAAGCGATTTCACCGTTTGGTAGAAGTCGAAGGTCTGTTGATAGTATTCGCCGCAGGAGAAATTGATGGTGGGCGTGCCCGACCATCCTTCAGCACTGTCCATGCCGGGGTTCGACAGCAGGTAAGTGAGGTCGAACGGCTGCTCCGGGTCGCGGGCGGCCACTTGGCAGAGGAAGGTGAAAAGGGCCTCCTCGACTGCCGTCAGAAGGGTTGGGGCGCTTGCCAATGTGCTGCCGGGCAACTGCTGCTCGATGCTTGTGAGGGTGGACTCCAGGGCGGCATTGACACCTGCCACCTCTTCTGCATGAGGCACGGAGGCCAAGGCTCTCGCACGGGCGATGAGCATGCTCACCTTGGCCTTGGCTATGTCGGGCAGGGTGGAGAAGTCGAAGAGGCTGTTGGAAACGTCGTAGAGGTCCGCCACCTCGGAGGCGTTGAGTGGACGGTTGTAGATGAGCAGGTCGTCGTAGAGTGCGGGGGCGGAACCCCAGAAAGAGCCTCGGCCAAGGTAGAATTCGGAGGAGTTGGCAAGGTGGTCCACGATGCGGTTGAAGTCGAAGCCGCTTGCGCTGCTCACTTCGCGTCCGTTGCAAGAGCCTGCCCAGGTGGTGAGTGCAGCTGCCGTGCCGTCAACGTAGAGGGTGAGGGTGCTGCGGGAGAGGGTGAGGGTGACATGGTGCCATTCGCCCGAGCTGATGTTGCCGGTGGTGACGTTGCTCGGGTGGTTGATGTCCACCCACGTGCCGGCGTTGTCGTTGAATCCCATGTAGGTGTTGCCTGTCATGTAGAAGCGGGCGCTGCCGTTGACAAAACCGAAGAAGGCATCCCATAGGTTGTCGTCCTGTCGGTTGACCCAGAAGGAGAGGGTGGCGCCTTCGGAGAGCGTTTGCCCGTAAAGGGGATTGGGGACTTGGATGTAGCTCTCATTGCCGTTCACACCGAAATACAGATGGGGGTAGGCTCCTGTGCGATGGGTGTCGCCTGTCTCGAGCGTGGGAACCTGGCCGTTGCCGTTGCTTAGAAGCGTGGCGTGCTCGGAGGTGTTGTAGCTGTTGGAGAGGGCGGTGTCGTCGAAGCCGTAGTGGGCCACGAGGCCGTTGGTCATGTTTTCATCCATCATGGAGTTGGCGAGCGACTTGGCGGTGACGGTGTACGACTGCGTCCAGTAGTAGCCGGGGCTTTCCAGACGGGCGGTGAGCGTCACGGGGGTGTCCTCGGTCAGGCTGGTGGGATTGAAGATTCCCTCGGGGGAGATGATGTCGGGGTGGCTGCTGCTCCATGTCAGCGTGACGCCGTCCAAGCCGAGCGACATGCCTGCCAAGTCGAGGTTGCCGGCGACTGCTTGGCCGTTGCTCACTGGAACGGTTTGGTGCTGCACGTGCCAGGCAAGGTCGCATTTGGGATGACGCTTCCAACCCCAGATGTTCACACCGCTCGTGCTGCAAGCCGTGAACGACACGGTGAGCACGCGCTCACCGTCCATCTGCTCTTCAAGCAGCACGCCTTGGTATTTCACACCGCCGAGGGTGAGCGTGATGTAGCCGGTGCCGGAGGTGACGGAGTAGGTGCCGCTGAGGGCGCCGCTGACATTGCCGTCGGCATCGAGGGTGACTTCCACGGGATGCACTTCCTCGTAGTTGGCGTAGTTCATCCCATATTTGTGTACCAGCACTTGGTAGGTGCCGGCTATCTGTTTCTTGGTGAAGGGCTTTTGGGTGGCTATCTGGGCGTCGGTGGTTGTCTCGCCGTTGTACTCGAAGGGAGCTGCCACCAACCATCCGGCGGCATTGACAAACACCTGGTGGACGCGCACTTCGTGGAAGGCAGTGTTGTTGTTGAACTTGGTGTGATACACCAAGTAGGTGCGGCCGTCCTCGGCGGCGATGATGGAGTTATGGCCTTGCGCACATTCGCCAACGGTCATCGTGCCCCAGTTGTTGTAGGCGCCCATCACTTTCTCCCCGCGTTTGTCGCCGCTCGTGCCGTAGTTCATCTTGTAGGAGGTGAAGATGGCGCTCGTGCCGTTGCAGTCGGTGTAGGGGCCGTTGGGGTTGGAGGAGCGGAAGACGCGCATCTCGTAGCCGCCATCGGGGGAGTAGAAGCCGTAGCTCACAAAGAGGTAGTAGTAATTGCCGATGTGCTCGATGTAAGGGCCTTCGCCTGAGACGTAGTAGCCTCCGGCGATTTTCGTGCCGAAATAGGGGTCGCTGGTCACGCCGTCGTCGCCGCCGCTGACAGGGTAGCTCACGTTGTAGTCGCGAAGGCCGGTGTTCTCGTCGAGCTCCAGCATCCAGATGCCACCCGACCAGGAGCCATAGACCAACCACAGCTTGCCATTCTCGTCATAGAACACGGAGGGGTCGATGGTGTGGGGCCAACGCTTGCCCCAGTTGCTGCCGCGGTTGTAGCGGGCGGGGAGCGACGACTGGGTGCCGAGGACCAACTCCAAGTCGGTGTCCTTGTAGGAATGGCTCGTGTCGTAGAAGCCGCAGCACACCACGGGGCCTTGGTAGAGATAGGGGCCGGTGATGTTGTCCGACGTGAGGAGGATGATGCTCGAATGCCACTGGTCGCCGTTGATGCTCAAATAGTAGCACCATTTCTGCATCGTGGGGTTCCATATCACGTCGGGAGCCCACATGTTGCCGTTGATGTCGTAGCCGCTGTCGCTGCGGGCCGACCAGTCCATGGCATTGAAGGAGGGGAAGGCTCTCTGTGTGCCGTTGATGGTGACGCTCTTCACGGCGGGGGTGGTGAAGGCGGTGGCGTTGGAGGCATTGGTGCTCGATGACGTGCCCCAGGTGGGGGCCGACCAAGTCCAATTTTGCAAGTCGGTGCTCCAAGCACCTGACTTGTGGGAGCCGAAGATGTAGTAGCGACGGCTCGATGATTGATAGACTACGGAAGGGTCGTGCACACTTGTCCGTATCTTCGTCGTGGGTTGGAAATAGGTCATTGCCTCTCCGGTGGTCAACTCGGTCTGGGCCGAGACGGTTGCGATGGGAAGAAGGCAGGCAAGCAAAATTGTTAGTCGCTTCATTGTTGTGTAGTTTGTTTCTTTTTTGGAATGATGCTTAATGTCTGCAAAGCAGCGTAGTAAGGTCTCGTCGCTGTATTTGGCTGCAAATATAATAATAAAATGTGAATTGGCAAAATACATCGATTTTTTAGTTAAACATTTATAAAGATTCGCACTTCTTGCTTGCAGTGTGTACTTTTTATCGTATTTTTGTTTGCTAACTTTAAAAAATGTATCCAAATGAAAAAACGCATTCTATTTTCCATGGCATTGGTCTTCGCCGTGAT
>CADBBP010000083.1 GCA_902792855.1 uncultured Prevotellaceae bacterium | reverse complement strand
TTGTAGGCAAAGTAAATATCGACAAAGAGAGAGTAAATTAAAAACCAGGAATCCAGCGAAGGGTCATCAGGGTCGTCTGTGTCAAAAAAGAAATGATACAGAGGATTGTTTATGACACATTTACGCCTGGTTCGCGACACATCATACATCTGCTTCATGCTTTCAACCACGCAGAAACTGCTGACCATCGTAATATCATCCTTACCTAATACACCATCCAAATACTCTTCCATCTTGCTTTGGAGTTCGTCATCACTGCGGTATTGCCCGTTGCATACAAGCTCCACCTCGCTTTCCTGTGCAAAGAACGGTGCCCAGTCAAAGAAAGTCTTGCCGTAGGCGTTGTCGGGTGAGAAGAAAGCCGCGAGATAAGCAACAAGGCTATCATCGTATCTGAACATTTCATTATAGCCTCCAATCAGTGTTTCCGTGAAAGACACATCGCTTTCCGTCAGCGACCAAAGGAAGGGTTTCTTGTTTGTCGTGCTTCCCGCACTTGCCACGGCATATCGGCGGATAATCTCCTCACTGCTTGCCGTGGGGGCAATCAGCGGAGTCTGGTTTGACTGACATGCCGGCACAAAAATCTCCAAATGTTCACTTGAGAAAGGGCCGATGACACCGATGATGTCTTCACGTTCCGACACCTCCCTGCTCAACAGGCTGAGGTCTTCGTTGTCTTCATCATGCCATTCTATCTGCATGTCAATGGCAAGCGTGTCGTGCAGCTGGGCATCATGGAAATTGGTCAGGAACCAGTCGGCTGTTCGCTCCAAGCGTGCCTTGACCGACGCGTTTTTGCTCTGGGGAGCCACCACCACGACCGTTTTCTTCACCCACTCTCTCTGTGACTGAATCACGGTCACGTCATCCTCCTGCCTACAGCCCATAAAGGACATCGTCAGCAACGTCAGAATGACGGCTACCAACCTCGTACCTCTTACCTCCAACCTCTTACTTCTCATACTCCGCCTCCTTTCTCAGTGCTTCCGCATGGATTTTTTGAGAGACGGCTTCAGGAAAGTTGTCCTGCAGTTCCTTTTTCACATCTTCTGTGAATGGCTTCAACACCATTTCTGTATATCCAGATTCCAGTCCGAATGTCTGGTGTTTCGGCATTCCCTTTTCCGACAGCCATTGTCCGATGCACATTTCCACCACCTGGTCAATATGCTTAACGGCAGACATAAAACAGAAAATGGATGATTTTTCCTGATCGATGCCCATATAGAAGAATCTGTTTTCCGCATTATAAGATTCGAACGTTTCAATCATGCGGTAGAACGTATTCGACGCGCCACCACAAACAGGCACCACAATCCTGTTTTTCGAGTATTGTTTGTACAACATGCCTATAGCCACGCTGTCTTCTATCACGAAGCCTTCATTCACCTTTTCGCCTATATAGTTAGTAGTAATTTTCGTGTCGTTTTTGAAATAGTCTGCCAAAAAACCGTCAGAAAAACCTTGTATGGCATCATGTACGGGTTTGTTCTCAGGATTTGCACCAATGACATGGCCATGGCTGACGAATGCAGAGGCAATGACTCCCGCCTCATACATCGCACCATAATACTGCAAAAACAGAGTGGAACCTTTGTCGGGCAGGGGGCTGTCCGATTCCAAGTAGAGCAGGTCAACGTATTTGTTGCTTTCGAGGCGATGGCTGTTCTTGCGCAGAAAAGCATCGTATGCCGGAGTAGTGACTATAATCAGCCGTCTCACCGTGTCGGATGCCTGGCTCAGCCTTGAGAACAGGCTCTCCAAATAATCTTCTCCCTCTTCCATGGACGATGGCGACAGTTGCAAGGTGCGCAACCCGTTTTTCATGGCAGCCTCTTCCACACCCTGATAAATGAGGTCGTTGTAGGAGCGGTCGCCCAAAGCGTCGGGGTCGTAAACGACGGTGATAAGCGGACTGGTTTTTGCCATGTCGGCAGGGTCGGGCAGGTAGATGACATCGCCTTCCTTGGTGCAGGAGACGAGGGCTGTTGCCAGTAAAATGGCAGTCAAACCTTTGACACTCTTCTGCACCCGCGTCAGCAACACCGCCACCAGTGCTGCAAAAACGGCATTGATGACAACGGGTATGATATGGAGTAGTGATGTCATATTCCCAAAATCCGCACCATTTTGTATTTATATTATTTGCAAGTTCCTGAGCAACAATTTGTTACCCAAAATTTTGTCCTATCAAGATTTTCACTTACCTTAGTGGTGCAATTCAAAAGCAGCAAAAATATGAATGACTTGGCAAAGATAGCAATAAAATGAGAAAATCACCGCTTTTTGCATAATAAAATTATACGGAAAAATGAGGAATATCACATAGTTCTGAAAAGGCCGGAAGGTGTGCTTCACTGCACATACCTTCCGGCCACCTTTGTTGTCTATCAAAAATGTTGTGATGTTAGTCTTTGGGTTCTGTCATCATGACGCACTCCATCTGGCTGCCTGTCTTTGTGATTTGCTTCATGAATTTCTGCAAATCCTTTGCCGTCAAGGCCTGCACGACATTCTTGTAGTTGGTCAGCATGTCCAGGACTTTGCGTCCACGTCGGCCTGCTTGAGCATGTATTCTTTCACCTTTCCGAGGGCGTCAAGGTCCATCTTCTTCATGTTGTCGTTGAAGCCCTTGTAAAGGAGTTCCAAGGCGCGTGCATTCTTCTCCGGATTGCCTTGGCTGACGCCGAAGATGCGCACCAGAGGTTGTGCTCCCCTCAAGTCGATATTGCCTTGTCCCACGCAGGTGTAAGCGGCGCTCTCCTCCTCACGAATGGTCTGGAGATAGTTTTGCATAAGCACCTGTCCGATGGCATCGGCCTTCACATTGTTTTCAAGAGTGTATTCCACCGGTGCAATCCATACAAGCGTGGAGATGGCCTGTGGAGAGTCGGTCTTGAAGGTGAAGTTGTTTTTCACCTTTCCCTTGAAGGTGGTCAGCACGTCGTTGGGTTTCAGTGGTGCTGCGTTCTTGTCGGCCGGGAGCGATGCCACATACTGCTCGATGAAAGGCCTGATGGTAGCCTCGTCGAAGTTGCCCACAATGACGAAATTGAAGTGAGCCGCATTCTTGAAGAGTTCCTTGTGAATTTGCAGGATGCGGTCGTAGTCGATGTCCTTGAGATCCTCCACTTGTATGTTGGCGAAGCGCGGGTTGTGGCGGTACATGGTGTTGGTGAGAGAGTCCTGATAGACGGCGGCGGGCTGCAAGTTCTTGTTCTTCAGCATAAGTTCGAACTGTGACATGAGGTTCTGCACCTGCTTTTCATCCTTCTTGATGTCGGTGAAATAATAGTACATCATCTGGAACATGGTCTCCAGGTCCTTCGGTGTGGAGTGCGCCGTGACATGCTGCCTTGTGACACTGATGGTGGCATCGGCATTGCATTTCTTTCCTGCGAGAGCCTTCTGCAGTTCGTTACTGGAGAAGTTGCCAATGCCGCTATAGCCGATAATATCGTCGAAGACCTTCAAGTTGGCATAGTCCTTCTCTCCATACAAGCTGGAGCCACCCTTTGCGAAAGCCTGCAAGAGGACTTCGTCGTCCTTGAAGTCAGTCTTCTTGAGCAGCACGGTGGCTCCGTTGGACAATTTCAGTTCCTTGTAACCCAACTGTGTGTTCTCCGTCTCGCTGACGATGCTTCCCTTGGCGGGCATGTTCTCCGGCAGCATGAGCGGTTCGTCCTTCACATTGTCCACGTATGCCTCGAGCGTCTCAGCCCTGACGGCATTCACGGTCTGTGCCATTTGCGCCTCGGTGGGATATGTCAGCCCATCGGCCTCCCTGGCCATCTCCCATACCACAAGGTTGGTGTCGCTCGCGCAGATGAGTTCCTTCACGGCCTCGTTGACCAAGTCAACGGTGAGTATGGGAGCGAACTGGTTCATGGTCTGATACAGGTATTCGAGCGAAGGGATGGGCTCGTTGCCGAGATAATGGTCGCGGTAGTCGTTTCCATATTCGTCGTTCTTCCTCTTGTCGCGGTTGGTGTAAGCTTTTTCGAGGCTTGCGAGGTATTCGCTCTTGGCGCGCTCATACTCCGTGGCAGTGAAGCCGTAGTCGAGTGCACGCTTTGACTCCCTGATGAGAGCGGCGAGTGTCTCCATGTCCTTTCCCTCCTTGGGCACGCCAATCATCTGGAAAGCGTCCTTGGTTCTGGAGAGGAGGAAGTTGTCATCGGAGCAGAAAGCCTGCACGAAGGGGCAGTCGGGTTCCTGTGTCATCTCGGAGAAGCGTGCTCCAAGCATGTCGCCTATGATGTCGGTGACATAATCCTGAATGAGGTATGCAATAGAACTCTTGTCCTCGTTGGGCACAGCGTCGTGCTTCATGAAGACGACTATCTGGTTAATTGGCATCTCGCGGTCCTTGTCGAAGACATAGATGGCCTCGTTGTTGTCGGGCACTTCCTCAGCCACGACCTTTGCGGCGTTGGCAGGCACCTTGATGGGTGAGAAGAGTCTCTTGATTTCCGCCTCGGTGTGGTCCACGTCGATGTCACCCACGACGATGATGGCCTGGTTGTCGGGGCGGTACCATTTCTTGTAGTAGTCCACCAGTTCCTGGCGCTTGAAGTTGTCGATGACCGACATGAGGCCGATGGGCAACCTTTCTCCGTACTTGGAACCCGGATAGAGTTTGGGCAGGCTGCGGGTCTGCATGCGCTGCTGCGGGCCTTCTCCCAATCTCCACTCGTTGTGCACGACGTCGCGCTCCTTGACGATTTCCTCCTCTTCCAGGAGCAGGCCGTTGGACCAGTCCTTGAGGATGAGCAAGCAGGAGTCGAGTGCCGACACCCGCTTTGTGGGCACGTTGCACACACGATAGACGGTCTGGTCGATGGAGGTGTAAGCGTTAAGGTCTCCTCCGAAGGAGACACCGAGTGTGCGCGTGTAGTCGATGATGCCGTTGCCCTTGAAATTCTCAGAGCCATTGAATGCCATGTGCTCAAGGAAGTGTGCCAGTCCGCGCTGGTTCTCCTCCTCCTGTATGGAGCCCACGCGCTGGGCGATGTAGAAGTTGGCCACATGCTCCGGGTACTCGTTGTGTCGGATGTAATAGGTAAGTCCATTGTCGAGTTTACCTATGCGCACTTGGTCGTCGATAGGAATGGATGGCAACTCCTGTGCCATCACCGCCCCCGTGCCCATGAAAAAGAGCACGGCGGATACGAATAGAGTCCTTATGTTCATAAAAAGTATCAAGTTAGAATAAAAATTGCAACAAAGGTAAGAAATAATCCACCCATTCGTGCTCTTTTAGTTACATTATTAATGTTTTTTATACAATCCACCAAGGCTGTCTGTCGCTGCTCTCTTCTTGTGATTTGACAAGTTCATGATACATTTCAAGCCATGCCATGCCATAAAACGGAAAAAAATGAATACCTTTGCAGCCGCTGCCATCCCCAGCCACCTGTCGATGGAGATGGACGGCCACGAAATATCACCGCGTCCTCCGACGCCCACCCATAGAGAGATGCTGTTCAATTCCATAGCGTTCCTGCTGTTCTTCCCGGTGGTGTGCCTGCTCTATTACTGCATCCCGGCGAACCGCCTTCGCGCCCGCAACCTGCTGTTGCTGGCTGCCAGTTACTATTTTTACATGAACTGGGAGCCTGCCTATGCACTGCTGCTGCTGACGAGCACGGTGGTGACTTACCTCGCCGCACGAGGCATCGGCCACTTCAAGTCCCGCCGCACGAGATTGATGCTACTGACCGGCAGCCTTGTGGTCAACCTGTCAATCCTTTTCCTGTTCAAATACTACCAGTTCTTGGCCACCAACGTAGAGGCGGCCCTCGATGCCATGGGCCTCGGCGTGACGTTCCCCGAATTTGGCCTGCTGCTCCCCGTGGGCATCTCTTTCTACACGTTCCAGGCTTTGGGTTACTCCATCGACGTCTATCGCGGCACGACACCGGTTGAGCGCGACTTCGCCACCTACGCCCTCTTCGTGTCGTTCTTCCCTCAATTGGTGGCCGGCCCGATAGAGCGTTCCCACCACCTGCTGCCGCAATTTCGCGAGCACCATCGGTTTGACTGCACCCGTGCGCTGGGCGGCTTGCGGCTGATGGCCTGGGGCTATTTTATGAAACTCGCCCTTGCCGACCGCTGCGGACTCTATGTCGATGCCGTGTTCAACCATGTCCCGATGCACAACGGCGGCTCCTATCTTGTGGCCTCGCTGCTCTTCCCCTTCCAAATTTACGGCGACTTCGCCGGCTACTCCCTCATCGCCATCGGCGTGGCCCGTGTGCTGGGATTCCGACTGATGGAAAACTTCCACCGCCCCTACCTCTCTTGCACGGTGGGCGAATTTTGGCACCGCTGGCACATCTCGCTGTCCACCTGGTTCAAAGACTATGTTTACATCCCCCTTGGCGGCAACCGCGTGAGCCGCAGCCGCAACTACTTCAACCTGTTTGTGACCTTCGTGGTGAGCGGCGTGTGGCACGGGGCCAACTGGACTTTCCTGTGCTGGGGAGCGGTACACGGCGTGCTGCTCTGCATCGAGAAGGCCTTGGGCATGGGTCGCCGCACATACGTCGGCTTGCGGCGTTGGTGCCACTGCGCCCTGACATTCGTGCTGGTGAGTTTGGCGTGGGTGCTCTTCAGGGCCAACAACCTTTCCGACGCCGGGCAGGTGCTCGCCGGCATCTTCACACGTCCCGGCATGCCCGACATCAGTTTCGCCATGTTCACCGAACTCACCCTGGCCCTCTTCGCCTTGGGCATCCTCTTGGTGAAGGAACTGTGCGACGAGAACGGGTGGCGACCTGCCCTGCTGCGACACCGCCCCACCCTGTTCACCCCCCTCTACCTCGTGGTGATTGCCGCCTACCTCCTGCTCTTTGGCGTACTCGGCGGCGACCAGTTCATCTATTTCCAATTCTAACCCTCCCGCCGCATGAGAAAACTCACCATCATTCTTTTGGTTGCCCTGGCCGGCCTCTTCGCCGCCGACCGCCTTGGAGGACTGGCCATGCAGTGGGTGTTCCGCCATTCCAACGACGTGCTGTCGCCCAAGCTTCGCCACTTAGACGACGGAGTGAGCGAAGACGTGGTGCTATTAGGAGCCTCGCGCTGCCACCACCACTACGTCCCATCCATCCTCGCCGACAGCCTCGGGGTGAGTGTCTATAACGCCGGAGTTGGCGGTGCCGACAACATCTACTCCCACTATATCGTGCTCTGCCACGTGCTGGCCTCCCACGCTCCCAAGGTGGTGTGCTTGGAGGTGATGCCCACCGACGTGAACGTCCAGCCCGAGCCTTTCATGGTGACCAGCTTCTTCGCCCCGCTGTATGGAAAGAACGCCGCCGCCGACTCCATCTTCCGCCTTGCCGGGACACATTGGAGATACCGCGTGTCGCACCTATACCGCTACAACGCCAAGGCATCGTCGATGCTGTGGGGACTGGTGCTCAACCGTCAAGGTGGTTCCGACCAAGGATACATCCCCTTGGAGCGACCATCCACCACACCGGGAGCACCCACCAGCGAGCCTCCCATTGGTGAAGTGGACAGCCAGAAACTGGACTTCCTGAAACGTTTTGCAAACCTCTGCCAGCGGCATGGTGCGCGACTGGTGCTCACCGTCTCGCCAAAGTACACCCTCGCCGGCGACGGCCACTACGAGGTGCTGCGACAGTTCGCTACCGACAACGGCCTGCCCTTCCTCGACTACCACACGCCGGGGCTCTACCTCGACCATCCCGAATACTTCAAGGATGCCAGCCACCTTTGCGACGAAGGGGCGCGAGCCTTCTCCTCGCTCTTCGCCCACGACCTGAAGGAAGCGATGGGAAATTGCATCTTGCCATAGACGATAAAAAAGGGGAAAAATGGGCGAAAATGACAAGAAATTTGTAATTTTGCCAACGCAACAGGCCTTTGACGGCCGAAGGAACATAAAAACCATACAAAGAAAAGAGACATGAACATCTTTGCACAACTCATTTCCAAGCAACTCAACCTGCCAGAGGTGGGTGTGGAGAACACCCTCGCACTGCTCGACTTAGGTTGCACCATCCCCTTCATCGCACGCTACCGCAAGGAGCGCACGGGCAACCTCGACGAGGTGCAGATCTCTCAAATCAGCGCCTCCTACGAGAAACTGCAGGAGGTGGCCAAACGCAAGGAAACCATCCTGAAAACCATAGAGGAACAGGGAAAGCTGACCGCTGAACTGCGCAAAAAGATAGAGGAGACATGGGATGCCACCACACTGGAAGACCTCTACCTGCCCTTCAAACCCAAGCGCCGCACACGCGCCCAGATAGCCCGTGAGCAAGGCTTGGAACCCCTGGCCACCCTGCTGCTGCTACAACGCGAGGCGCATCCCATGGAGGCTGCCGCCCGCTTTGTGAAGGGCGACGTGAAGGATGCCGAGGCCGCCATCAAGGGTGCGCAGGACATCATCGCCGAGATGGTGAGCGAGGACGAGCGGTCGCGCAACCAGGTGCGCAACGCCTACCGCCGCGAGGCCGTCATCACCTCAAAGGTGGTGAAGAGCAAGGCGGAGAGCGACGAGGCGGCCAAATACTCCGACTACTTCGACTTCTCAGAGCCACTGCGCCGCTGCACCTCACACCGCCTGCTGGCCATGCGCAGAGGTGAGAACGAGGGCATCCTGCGCGTAAGCATCACCGCCGACGACGAGGCTTGCGTGGACCGCTTGGTGCGCCAGCACGTGCGCGGCTTCGGCCCCTGCAGCGACTTGGTGGAAGAGGCGGTGGCCGACGGCTACAAGCGCCTCCTGCGCCCCTCGATAGAGACAGAATTTGCCAACCTGAGCAAGGAGAAGGCCGACGAGGAGGCCATCGGCGTCTTCGCCGAGAACCTTCGCCAATTGCTTCTTGCCGCCCCGCTGGGCCAAAAGCGCGTGATGGGTATCGACCCCGGCTTCCGCACCGGCTGCAAGGTGGTGTGCCTCGACGCACAAGGCAACCTGCTCCACCACGAGGCCATCTTCCCCCACCCCCCTGTGAACCACCGCATGCAAGCCACGGCCCATGTGGAGCATTTGGTGGAGCAATACGGCATTGAGGCCATCGCCATAGGCAACGGCACGGCGAGCCGCGAGACAAGCGACTTTGTGAAGGGGCTCGACTTCAAGCACAAGGTGCAGACCTTCGTGGTGAGCGAGGACGGAGCCTCCGTCTATTCCGCCTCGAAGACCGCTCGTGAGGAATTCCCCGACGAGGATGTCACGGTGCGCGGCGCAGTGAGCATCGGCCGACGCCTGATGGACCCCTTGGCGGAGTTGGTGAAAATCGACCCCAAGAGCATCGGCGTAGGGCAATACCAGCACGACGTGGACCAGTCGAAATTGAAGAAGAGTTTGGACCAGACGGTGGAGAGTTGTGTCAACTTGGTGGGCGTGAACGTGAACACGGCAAGCCAGCACCTCCTCACCTACGTCAGCGGCCTCGGGCCAACACTGGCAAAAAACATCGTTGACTACCGCCGCGAGCATGGGGCATTCACAAGCCGCCAGCAACTGAAGAAAGTGCCGCGCTTAGGGCCTTCCGCCTTCGAGCAGTGCGCCGGCTTCCTACGCATACCCGGGGCATCAAATCCATTGGACAACAGCGCCGTACACCCGGAGAGCTACCCCGTCGTGGCGCAGATGGCCCACGACTGCGGCTGCAGCGTGGCCGAACTGATGTCCGACGGCAAGAAGCGCAACAAGATTGACATCCGCCGCTATGTGACGGCGACGGTGGGGCTGCCCACCCTCACCGACATCATGGGCGAGTTGGAGAAGCCCGGCCGCGACCCTCGCGAACAGATAGAGGAGTTTGAGTTCGACCCCAATGTGACAAGCATCGACGACTTGGTGGAGGGCATGGTGCTGCCCGGCATTGTAACCAACATCACCAACTTCGGCGCATTCGTCGATATCGGCGTTCACCAAGACGGCCTGGTGCACATCTCGCAACTCGCCGACCGCTATGTGAAAGACCCGAACGACGTGGTGCACCTGCATCAACACGTGCGCGTAAAGGTGAAGGAGGTGGACTATCGCCGCAACCGCATCTCCCTGACAATGAAAGGGGTGTAAAACAAGGAGCCTTGGCGTTATTACGAAATAACGATATTCCGATATTCCGATTTTCCGATATTCCGATATTCCGGTATTCCGTTATTCCGTTATTCCGTAATAACGTTATTCCGTAATAACGTAATTCCGTAATAACGCCATAAAGAAAAAGCCGCAAGTCATGACGTGATGACTTGCGGCTTTATCATTGGGTTGCAGCAGTATTTACTTCACCTTTTCCACGATGGCCTTGAAAGCCTCGGGGTTGTTGAGGGCCAGGTCGGCAAGCACCTTGCGGTTGATTTCCACACCGGCCTTGCTGAGGGCACCCATGAGCTGTGAGTAACTCATACCGTTGAGACGTGCGGCAGCGTTGATACGCTGAATCCACAGAGCGCGGAAGGTGCGCTTCTTGTTGCGGCGGTCACGATATGCGTAGGTGAGACCTTTCTCCCAAGTATTCTTGGCAACGGTCCAAACATTCTTCCGGGCACCAAAGTATCCCTTTGTCAGTTTCAGGATTCTGGTTCTTCTTGCTTTTGAAGCAACATGATTGACTGATCTTGGCATGGTTTTCTTCCTTTTAAATGTTTGACTTCAATGTTAACGCAAGCAGAGCAGGTCGCGTACCTGCTTCAGGTTTGAACGGTCCACGATGGCCTGGTGCACCAGGTTACGCTTTTGTTTCTTCGTCTTCTTTGTCAGAATGTGACTGTGGTAAGCATGATGTCTCTTGATCTTACCTGTCCCGGTGAAGCGAAATCTCTTCTTCGCACCGGAGTTGGTCTTAACTTTTGGCATTTTTTCTTAATTTGATGTGTTATTTATTATACGGTGGCAACGCATATACCGGGCGTTACGCACCTTCGTTTTCTTTCTTCTCGGTGAGCTTGCGAAGGGCCTCGCTGCTTATCTTGGCATTGGCGAGCAAACCGCCGCCCACAGGTTCGGCATCCTCCTCCACCTCTACGGCGTTCTTTGCAGCCTCCTTTGCCTCCGCCTCGCGGCGCTCACGGTCCATCTTTTGCTGGCTCTTCTTGGCCACACCGGCCTTCTTGGGCGCGATGAAGATGGCCATCTTCTTCCCCTCGAGCTGGGGCAGCTGCTCCACCTTGCCATATTCCTCCAAGTCGTTGGCGAAGCGCAGCAAGAGCACCTCTCCTTGCTCCTTGAAGAGAATGGAGCGTCCTCTAAAGAAGACGTATGCCCTCACTTTGTTTCCATCGAGGAGGAACTCCTTGGCGTGCTTGAGCTTGAAGGCGTAGTCGTTGTCTCCGGTTTGTGGACCAAACCTGATTTCCTTCACTTCCACCTTCACCTGCTTGGCTTTCATCTCCTTTGCCCTCTTCTTCTGCTGGTAGAGGAACTTGGAGTAGTCGATGAAGCGACAGACAGGCGGCTGTGCATTGGGGGAAATCTCCACGAGGTCCACCCCCTGTTGCCGGGCCATGTCCAAGGCCTGACGTGTAGGCATGACAGTGGAGCCGCCGTCGCCGACGACACGCACCTCTCTCACGCGAATTTGCTCATTCACACGGTATTGGTTGGTCTTTTTGTCGTTCTTCATTCAACTGTTTTATGATAAGCGGCTGCAAAGGTACGACAATTCCGATAATTGGCCAAAATTTTTGGAGGTTTTTTGCTGCATAAATGGCGTGATTTTTTCATCGTGAAATAAAAGTCGGGGAGACCTGACGGCCTCCCCTTCCTTTTTCTTTCTGTTGTCGCCCGGAAGTCATTGTCGCTCCGGGGCGTCGATGGTCATTATTCTGCGGCGGGAGCTTCCTCCTCTTCGAGAGCCTCTGCAATCTCCTCTTCGAGAGCCTCTTCAGCGGTCACCTCAGCGGGTGCCTCAACAGGTGCAGCAGGAGCCAACTCCTCGGGGTTCTCAGCCACCACCTTGATGGGCAGCTTCACCTCCACCTCCTTGAAGAAGTGAATGGTAGCCTCATATTCGCCTACAGCCTTGATGTCGCGCATGGTGATGATGCGACGGTCCACCTCGATGCCTTTCTTGGCCAATTCCTCTACCACGGTGTTCTTGTTCACCGAACCGTAGAGCACGCCATTGGAGCTTACCTTGGCAGCCACCTCGATGACGATGCCGTCGAGTTGGTTGGCACGCTTCTGTGCGGCAGCCCTCTGAGCCTCAATCTTGTGAGCTTGCTGGCGCTTGTCCTCTTCGAGCTGCTTGAGAGCAGACGGTGAGGCGATGACGCCCTTTTTCTGAGGAATAAGGTAGTTGCGTCCGTATCCCGGTTTCACTTCCACCACGTCGTTCTTGTATCCCAGACCGATGATGTCTTCTTTCAGTATGATTTTCATGCTTTTTCCTCCTTCAGTTTATTTCATCAGATCGGTTACGTATGGAAGCAGAGCAATCTGCCTTGCCCTCTTGATGGCGGTAGCCACGCGGCGCTGGTACTTGAGCGATGTTCCAGTAATTCTGCGGGGAAGAATCTTGCCCTGCTCGTTGAGGAACTTCTTGAGGAACTCGGGGTCCTTGTAGTCAATGTACTTGATGCCGCTTTTCTTAAAACGGCAATACTTTTTCTTCTTTGTGTCCACCGACGGCGGTGTCAGGTAGCGGATTTCAGTATCTTTCTCTGCCATGGTCATGCCTCCTCTTTTACCTCTTCTTTCTTACCTAATTTAATACGTCTCTTCTCAGCATACTGCGCAGCATACTTGTCGAGCTTGACAGTCATGAAGCGAATGACTTTCTCGTCGCGGCGGTAGCCGGTCTCGAGGGTTTTGATAACTTCTGGCTCAGCCTTGAACTCGATGAGGACATAGAATCCCGACGATTTCTTTTGGATGGGATAAGCCAGTTTCAATCTTCCCCAGGCCTCTTCATTCAGTATTTCCGCACCTTGGTCGGTAAGGATTTTCTTGAATTTAGCGACCGTTTCCTTCATCTGTTCATCAGACAAAACGGGAGTCAAAATGAAAACGGTTTCGTATTGATTCATTGAAAAAAAATGTAATAAAAATGTTGTTTTGCAAAAATGCGGTGCAAAATTACTGCTTTTTCTTCACCTGGCAAAATTTTTTCGCTACTTTTGCGCTCAAAAAGTGGAAAGAGGATAAAAGATGATGCGAAAACGAAAGAAAAAGCGCTTCGGAGTGGCGTTGTTGGTGTCCGGCTTCGTATTACTTGCCGCCGGCTACCCCACAGGGATGGTGAACCACAACTGGTACCTCATCTCCTGCGGGGTGCTGATGCTGTCGGGGCTGGTGCTCTATGTGGCCGGTGCACGTGGCGACGGCCGCTACCCACCTTAGTCTTCTTCGGGCGTGATGAGTTTGTAGCCCTTACCGTGGATGTTGATGATTTCTATCTTCGGGTCGTCCTTGAGGTGCTTTCTCAGTTTTGTGATATACACGTCCATGGAACGCGCGTTGAAGTAGTTGTCGTCTATCCAGATGGTCTTCAGTGCGAAGTCGCGCTGGAGAATTTCATTGGCGTGTGCGCACAGCAATGCAAGCAGTTCGTTCTCCTTGGTGGTGAGTTTGGTTTGCTTCTCGCCGATGGTGAGCAGTTGCTTTTGCGTGTCGAAGACGAAGTCGCCGATGTTGTAGAGCGTTGACTCCTTGTTCTTCTTCCCTTTCACGCGCCTGAGTATGGCCTCGATACGGAAGACAAGTTCCTCCATGGAGAAGGGCTTTGTGATGTAGTCGTCGGCCCCGATCTTAAATCCTTCGAGGATGTCGTCCTTGAGTTGCTTGGCGGTGAGGAAGATGATGGGCACGTCGGCGTTGGACTGCCTGATTTCCTGTGCCAGCGTGAAGCCGTCCTTCTTGGGCATCATGACGTCGAGCACACAGATGTCGTACTTGCTTCTGAGAAACTCGCGGTATCCGGCCTCTCCGTCGAGGCACAGTTCAGCCATGTAACCCTTTGCTTGCAAGTATTCGCGAAGCAGCATACCGAGGTTTTCCTCGTCTTCGCACAATAGAATTTTCAGTTTTTCTTCCATAAAGCTTTTTATTTGATGATTGATAATGTTATTATTTAATCACTGGTAATGATATGGTGAATGTGGTTCCTTTGCCGTATTCGCTTTCCACCTTGATGTCGCCCTTGTGCAGTTCGACAATGTTCTTCACATAGGCGAGGCCCAAGCCGAAGCCCTTGACATCATGCACGTTTCCAGTATGCACACGGTAGAACTTCTCGAAGATTTTCTTCACGTTCTCCTTCTTGATGCCCATGCCGTCGTCCTTTATCGACATGTATACCCGTTCGCCATTGTTCCATGTGCGCAGGATGAGGTTGACGGGCTTGTCGGGCTTCTTGTACTTGATGGCGTTGTCAAGGAGGTTGAAGATGACGTTCTGGAAGTGTGTCTCGTCCACGCAGATGGTAGAGTCCACTGCCCCCACCTCCGTCATGATCTTTCCTCCCGTGTGCTCCACACGCAGGGTGAAGGTGTGGGCGACGTTCTCCATCATCTCGTTCAGGTCGAGCTCTTTCTTCTTGAAGATGGCATCGTGCTTGTCGAACATTGACATCTGCAGCACCCTATCCACGAGGAACTTGAGTCTCTTCGACTCCTCCTGTATGGCCGTCCCGATGTGGTTCATCATGGCGGGGCTCTTGGTGAGCGACTGGTCGTTGAGCATCTGTGAAGCGAGTGAGATGCTTGAGATGGGCGTCTTCAACTCGTGGGTCATGTTGTTGATGAAGTCGTTCTTGATTTCGGAGTATTTCTTCTGCCTGAAAACGACGACGATGGTGAAGATGAACGTGATGAGCAGTATGACGGTGAAGACGATGGACGGTATCATGAAGCGTATGCTGGAGAAGATGTACTTGTTCATCAGCGGGAAGTGTATCTTCACGATGCCGGTCTTGTTGGCTGGGTCGTTGCGGTAGAGCACCTGCGAGTAGGTGTACTCCTCGCCTTCCTCGTCGTAGTCGGAGCAGCGATACACCTCGCGGCCCTCCTGAGTCTCCACGGTGAAGTGGAAGGGGATGTCGATGCCGTTGTTCTTCAACTCGGCTTGTAACTCGCGGTCCAGCAAGTGGAAGTTGACACGCTCCTCCAAGGGTTTCTCCGACGCGGAGTAGAGTATGCTCATCACCACGCGGTCGAGCAAGGCCTTCTGATAGACGTATCGGTTGCGCAGGATTTCCTGCATCGACTTGTTCGACTTCGACAGCGTGCTCTTGTCGCTCCTGACGATGAGCAGCTTGGGAATGGCCCCCGGGTGGTGCGCACTCACCTTGTCCTCAAACGAATAGTATTCGCCCGTGGCAACATGGTCGTCCACGGCACTCATCGTAGAGTCACTTGCCACACGACGCCGGCGGGAGGAGTTGACATCGCTCTCCAAGAAGCGCAGCGTCTCGTTGAGTTCCAAGTTGCGCGACACCTGGTCGAGCGAGTGTGTCACCGACTCGTCGAACTGGTCTTTCTTCATGCTCACCATCTCGTCGATGTATTTCAACTGGAGGAAGAGCAGAGCAAGAAACGAAAGCCCCATGATTGTGGCTACTGCCCATATCGTCTTCTTTTTCATACCGCAAAGATAAGGCAAATATTAATTGATTAACAATATTATGTTAATAATTTCGGAGAAATAAAGGAATATTAACTTAAAATGAGATTAATAATTGATAATTATTAATTAGATAGATGAAGAGGAAGGAGATTTTGGGGATTTCGGGATTACGGAATAACGAAATAACGGAATAACGAAATAGCGGAACAACGAAATAACGGGATGACGGGATGACGGGATGACGGGATGACGGGATGACGGGATAACGGGATGACGGGATAACGATATCCCGTCATCCCGAAATAGCAAAGGGCAATGGGGCTGCGATGACATCGCAGCAAACAGAACGGAGGCGGCGCGGAGGGAATGACAGGAGGACGATATAAAATCGGCTCCTATCTTAATGATGAGGCAGAGATGAGAGGGATTAGGAGTGATTTATCGAGGGCTTTGAGCCGAAGAAATAGTCATTGCCGTCTGTGGAACGAACGGCATAAACAGAACCAAGTTTGTCATTTCTTTGATACGATCCGTTAAAATGCCTACTATAAAAAATTTGGTTTGCATTAGCATAGTTCACAAACTCCAAATTATCATTTAGGAAGCCTTCAGTTTTACTAGTTTCCACATTGACAAATAGAGGTGAAGGTATTGCATCATAAAGATATTCTTCTTTATGTTGATCTTCATCTACGTATCCATTTGTATTCCAATCCCAATAAATTTTGGTAAATGCATCGGAATAATCCAATTGTGGTTTCCTGCAAACATCAGCATATTCACTGGGAGTAAACTCCTGGATTCTCAGGAAGGGTGCTGAATATGGGAGTCTTTTGTCTTTGTCCATGGATGAAGATTGTTTTGGAAGGTTTTGTATTTGCATGCAAAAATAATGAATTATTTTGGATGCTGCAAATGATAAGAGGTGTTTTTCTTGTCTTTTTGCTTTTAGGGAAACAAAAAGCCTCCCGCACCGGGGGGTGTGGGAGGCGGAATTGTAGTAGTTGAGACCGTTCAAACTGTGTTGTATCTT
>CADBBP010000082.1 GCA_902792855.1 uncultured Prevotellaceae bacterium | reverse complement strand
TTATTTATTTGAGGTTTGAGATTTGATATGCAGATGAAGAGATTTTTGACGACAAATCTCTCAAATTCGTGATAAATAAGGTGGGAAACTTCGGTAAGTAAATTGGATAATGTGGTATAAACTGTGAGAAAAACAATGAAGAAAGCAATAAAAATCGCGCTGTTCAGCGTTTTGGGGCTGGTTGTTGTTGTTGGCGTATTAGTCTGGATGGAATTTGGTCCGCTGTTGAAGGGTGCCATGTCGTGCGAGAAGCTCGACGACGGGCTGTATTACATGGAATATAAAGGCGACGACGGGTTTGACGAACTGATGAATCGTGGCGGATGCGAAACGACAGAGCAAATGGCAAATTATGTGATGGACTTCCTGTCAAGGGGACATTACAAAGGGGAGAGCACCACAAAGAAAGCTGATTTCGGTTGCTCGGCACTGACCGCCACCACCCCCGATGGCGACATATTCATGGGGCGCAACTTTGATTACCCTTCGGCTATTGGCGTCATCATGCATACCATCCCCACGCGTGGCTACGAGTCAATCACCACTTTCAACGTGGAGTTCTATAATTTCGGCGAGGACTACAAGCCCGAAGGATTCAAGAACCAGTATATGGCGTTGACAGGATTGTTTTGTGCTCTTGACGGCATCAACGAGAAAGGTCTGGCCATTGCCGATTTGACGGCAGGCGACTCCGTTCAGACCCATCAGTGCACCAGCAAGCCAGACCTGCTGACCTCTACTGCCATCCGTTACATGCTAAACAATGCGGCCAATGTTGACGAGGCACTAAAACTGCTGAATGGCATCGACATGCACTCGGAAATGGGGTATGCCCGTCATTATGCCATCTCTGACGCATCGGGTAGAAGTGTGGTGGTGGAATATGTGGACAACAAGATGGTGGTGACAGAATCGCCGGCAGTGGCCAACCACTACTTGTGTGAGGCGAAGCACAATGTGGGGTTGATGGAAGGCGACGACCGCTACGACCGTCTATGCCAGCAATACAGTCAGACGGGCGGCGTAATGAGCGAAAAGCAACTGACCGAAGCCATCAAGGCTGTGTCACAGCCCCAAAGAGAGGGCTTCCTTGGCACAGCGTGGACGATGGTGATGAATCTGAAGCATCCTTCAGTCACCTACTATTCTCGACGTCATTTCGACAAACCACATCATTTCAAACTGTCGCAAGCAAATTTCCATGATGAAAAGTGAAATTCTTTGTCAGGCTGGCTGCTAATTCTCATTTTTTTACTACATTTGCACAAAGAATGACGAAATAAGATAATAACATACAGAACCTTTATAAAAATGAAAGCCTATATCTTTTTTGCAGCCATGCTGTTCTGCCTGATGCCGTTTGCAGTTGAGGCCCAGGGAACAGATGTTAATAGTCGTGACCATCGCGGCAAAGTGGTTTATCAGGATGACGAAGTGGTGTTCCGCCAGCTTGACGAGCATACATGGATAGGGAACGGGCATAGGGTCTATAATGAATCCCTCTACATCGTGGAGGGTAACGAGCGCGCACTTCTGATTGATGCAGGAACATACATTCCAGAGTTGGACAAGATTGTGGCAAAGATTACTTCCAAGCCAGTCACGATGATGGCAACCCATGCCCATGGTGACCATGTGGGTGGGGTGGGGCCTTTCCCGGAGGTCTATCTGAATGCCGGTGACATGCCTATCGTCCCGAACAATATGCGTAATTACAAAGGTCAGATCAAGTATCTTAAAGATGGTGACGTGATAGACCTTGGCGGCCGCGAGATAGAGGTTATCTTCACCCCCGGTCATACAGCCGGAAGCACGACTTTCTTCGACAAGGCGAAACATTATGGATTCAGTGGTGATGCTTTCGGCTCGACCAACTTGTTGGTATTCACCAACCTCTCGACCGTTATGTACACAGCCGAGAGGATAGAGAACTACATGAAGAAGAATGATATCCATTTCCTCTTTCCCGGTCATTACAGTGGTGACAATTTGGAGACGCTCCAGCGTGTTTCCGATATTAAGGACATGTGCCGCGAGATACTGGATGGAGAACGCAAGCCGACTGCCAGCAACGGCAACAACGGTGGCAATGATATGATGGTTGATGACAAGGGCGTCCGTATCAACTTCAGTAGCCGGACTGGAATGAAATAGTCATGGGGGAATGGAATGTATTTTGATGTCCTCATCGTAAGGGCGAATGTTGCGTGCTGGCCTTATGGTCGGCATTGAAACGCTAAAGCTTGATATAACGTATAGATGTGGAAAAAAAACAAAAACTTCGTTATTTGTTTTGTTTTCCATTCGGTTTGCATACTTTGGCTTCGCCGAAGGTAGGCTGCACCTCAGGAAAAAAAACAAAAACTTCGTTATTTGTTTTGTTTTCCATTCGGTTTGCACTACCTTTGGCTTCGCCGAAGGTAGGCTGCACCTCAGGAAAAAAAACAAAAACTTCGTTATTTGTTTTGTTTTCCATTCGGTTTGCACTACCTTTGCCACAGAATTTGAGGTTCGCATGTCGCGATGAAATGGGAATGGGGTGAGAATCCCCGACTGTCCCGCAGCTGTAAGGCCCTTTTATCGCCTCCAAGCGTGTTGCCACTGCCTGTTTTTACGTTGGGCGGGAAGGTGCTTGGTGGTAGGGTCGAAGTCAGAAGACCAGCCTCTGATGAATGTTTCATGCCTGAGATTCTCGGAGTAAGGATGGAGGGCGCAACGGTTTTTTTATGATGAAGAACAAAGTAATGTTGTTCTGCACACTATGTGCAGCAGTATTGGCATTTTGGTCGTGCAAGCAAAATGCCGGGACAAATGGTGTGGGTGATGTCGTTTCAGACTCCCTTGACAATCCCAGATACGCCAAGGGATATACGGTGAAAACCATGCCGAATGGCGTAAGGTTGGTGGATGTGGCCGACCCACAGAAAGACAAGGACCGCATGCCGGTATCCTATCACTTCGCATTGGTGCCCAAGGCAGTCGATGCACAAGTGCCCGAAGGATATACCGAGGTGAAGGTGCCCATCGAGCGTACCATCGTGATGACGATGCTTCAGATGTCCAATTTCACCGCCCTTGACGCCCATGATGTCATCAAGGGCATCACTGGCACCAAAAACCTTTTTGACAAAGACATTCTTCAACGAGTGAAAAAAGGCGACATTGTCAAGATTGGAATGGAGGGAGAGTTCGACCCCGAACTGATTTTGTCTGCCAATCCCCAAGTCATCTTCATCTCCCCCTTCAAGCGTGGTGGTTATGATGCCATCAAGGAGACCGGCATCACACTCATCCCCCACTTGGGTTATAAAGAACTTGACCCGCTGGGCCAGGCAGAATGGGTCAAATACGTCGCCATGTTCATCGGTAAGGAAAAAGAGGCCAACCAAGTCTTTGCAGAAATAGAAAGCCGTTACCTTGATTTGAAAAAGAAGGTGGAAGGTACGAAGACACGCCCGACCGTGTTCAGTGGTGAAATGCATGGTGGCAACTGGTATGCCGTGGGTGGCAAGAACTACCTGGCACAGATTTTCCGTGATGCTGGTGCTGACTATGTGTTGAAGGATGACAATACAGGCGGTGTCCCCATAGAGTATGAAAAGATGTATGCCACTGCAGCGAATGCCGACTATTGGCGCATTCTCAACAGTTATCCTGGAGATTTTTCCTATGAGGCACTGAAATCTTCCGAGCCGCGTAACGCCTTGTTCAAGGCATTCAAGGACCGCCATGTCATCTACTGCAACATGAAGCAGACACCCTATTACGAAATCTCTCCCGTGAAGCCCGACGCCGTGCTGGCCGACCTTGTGGCCATCTTCCATCCCGAGTTGATGCCAGCCGACTACCAACCGGTTTTCTACAAACTCTTGAAATAGGCTGATGAGAAGTCCGGCTGCCTTGACGCTCTTGCAGGTATTGCTGTTGGTGGTGTTGTTCGTGCTCAACTTGTTGCTTGGCACGGTTCGCATCCCTGTCGGCGATATCTGTGGGATTTTGTTGGGCGGCGGCAGCGACAATGAGATTTGGCGCAATATCATCATCAACTCCCGTGTTCCCCAGGCACTGACAGCCATGGTGGCTGGTGCCGGCCTGGCGGTCAGCGGCCTTCAGATGCAGACGGTCTTCCGCAACCCCCTTGCCGGGCCGTCGGTGTTGGGCATTTCCAATGGAGCCTCCCTTGGTGTCGCCTTTGTCGTGCTCCTTTCCGGTTCATTGGGTGGCGTGGCGCTCAGTCGTCTCGGCTACTTGGGCGACGTGGCCATGTCCATCGCCGCCATCGTTGGAGCGCTGGCTGTATTGGGGCTCATCGCCTACATCTCCCAGAAAGTGAAAGGCGACGTGACCTTGCTCATCATCGGCGTGATGATAGGCTATTTGGCCACCGCCATCATCGGTGTGCTGAAGTTTTTCTCTGCCGAAGAAGATGTAAAAGCATTTGTCGTATGGGGACTTGGTTCTTTCGCCCGAGTTTCTGGCGACCAGATGATTCTTTTCGTCACGTTGATGGTCATACTCCTCCCATTGAGCATGTTGCTTGTCAAGACCATGAACCTGTTGCTCTTGGGTGACGCATACGCCAAGAACCTTGGTTTGAATATCAAGCGTTCGCGCCTTTTGGTCATCATCAGTTCGGGGGTGCTGGTCGCCATCGTCACCGCATATTGTGGTCCGATCATGTTCATCGGCCTTGCCGTGCCCCATCTTGCACGTGCCATCTACCGTACCAGCGACCACCGCATATTGATGCCCGGGACGATGCTGGCAGGAGGCATCCTGGCATTGGTTTGCAATTTGTTGGCCCGCATGCCCGGCTTTGAGGGAGCGCTGCCGGTCAACTCCGTCACCGCCCTCGTCGGTGCTCCGGTCATTGCCAGCGTGCTGTTCCGGAGAAGCAGGAACGATGTTCAGGAGTAAATCTCCCCATCCTCTCCGATGAGCAGGATGGTGAGTTCGCAATCATTCACGGCAGTGGCACAATGCTCATGGCAATGGCCGATGACCACCTTGGTGAAAGCCGGGATTTTCTCTTTCGGTATCATCTTCCACAGTTCCCTTGCAAGGGTGAGGGTGGTGATGTCCATCGGGCATCCCGCTTCCGTCAGCATCTGCGAGACAAACGCCTTGTCCATCGTCCCCCGACGGCTATGTGTGTCCAGTTGTCCTGCGGCCAGTTTCACTGCTTTTCCCAACATCACGCCCAAGGTCACCCTCTCTATTCCCATTTCTTCTGCCATCTTCAGCGTCTCACCGATATAGTTGCCATACTCCACGAAAGCCTGCTGTGGCAGTTCGGGATAACATGTGCGCACAAACCGCTCGCTTTTCGCCCCGCTGTTGATGACCACCCTTGGCGTTCCGCTCGCCATCGCCACTTGCAGGCATTTCCTGATGGACTCGATGAAAGCCTCTTCCGAGAACGGCATGACGATGCCCGAAACACCGATGATGCTGATGCCTCCCTCGATGCCCAACCGCGGGTTGAAGGTACGGCGGGCAATCTCAGCACCTTCAGGAACAGAGATGATGACTTGAAGAGGTGTGTTGAAAACAGCGAGGTTGCTGCGAATCATCTGCCTTGGCGACTTGTTGATGGCTGGCTCGCCCGGAGGATAGTCAAAGCCGGGCAACGTGAAGGTGCCCACCCCCTCACCGCCTTTGATGACCACTTCCATGCGGTCATCACCATCGATACGGGAAACAGCCGCCCTGACCTCTAACCCATCGGTCACGTCAGGGTCATCACCGCCGGGCTTGGTCACATAGGCGAAATCATCGCCATAACAGACAGGGACATGGATTGTCTCGCCATCGGGAAGGATGACGGGCACCTCGTCGGGTTTCTCCTTAAGCAGCAGCGCATGAGCGGCAGCGACAGCCGCCGCCGTGGCGCAAGTGCCGGTTGTCAGTCCACTGTGTAGGGGATAGAACTCTGGAAGGCGCTTTTCTACTGCGCGCCTCAGGCCGTGCGGTCCGTTGACAAGGTCGATTGTCACCGCCTTGTCTTTGGGAATAACACCTGGGGGAGGGTAAGTCGGCCGTTCTATGGCGAACACCTTTATTCCCGCCGCTTTGGCCGATTCTACTTTTTGGGTAAATCCGCCACTTGAACCACTCTCCTTTGTAAGGATGGCATCCGGCTGGTACTGGCTGATGAGCGTGTCCGTTGTGTCCTCCTCATAAAAAACCAAACGATTCTCGGGAAAGCCAGCCTGTTTGGCCAAGCCTATCGACGTCTTGCGGCGGAGGATGCGGAACCAACAGTCATGACGGTTCCAATAAGGACGGAGTTGGCTGATTGTGTTGACCCCTGTCAGTGCCAACAACCTCTCTATGCCCTGCTCCTCCAGTTGTCTTGTTGCATCCTGATAGTCCTTGCACCAGATGACATCATTGGGACGAGGAGGATAAATCCTGTCAAATCTGACCAACGGCAAATCAAGCCGGAGGGCGAGCAACAACAGATTCCTGTGCAGATTCTCTGCAAACGGGTGCGCGGCATCGACAATGAGTCGAATGCCATATTTCTCACAAAAGGATGTCATTTCAGGCAATTCCATGCCTCCTTTCAGATGCATGCCATGAGTGAGGCTCACCTGTTGCTCATCTCCTTTGGTGGAATAATAATAGAGCGAACCCGCTGCTTCCAGCGCCTCGATGGCCTGGCGTCCTTCTGTCGTACCTCCAAACACGAGAATCATGCCTATTCCCCTTTCCTATACAGATGTGTGAAATGCTTGTTGTAGAGTTCGGACAGCCCTTGACGATTGTCGATGGATTCTCCCACGACAAGCATGGTGGTCAGTGTGAGACCGTTGTCATGCACGATTTTGGCCAGGTCTTTCAACTTCCCGCGATAGATTTTCTGGTCGGGCCAGGTCAGGTGGTAGCAAGCCGCCACGGGCGTGTCCTCGGGGTATTCCTGCAACAACTCCTGCTGCACGTCATCGACGATGGCGGCACTGAGGAAAATGCACATCGTGCTTTGGCTTCGTGCCAGCAGGTGGAGCTTTTCTTTTTCCGGCATGGGCGTGCGCCCCTCTCCACGAGTGAGGATGATGGTCTGCGTGCGCTCGGGAATGGTGAACTGGCTCCGCAGTTCCGCCGCCGCAGCGAGGAAAGAGGAGATGCCCGGCGTGATGTGGTAGTCCATGCCGTTCTGGTCGAAGAAAGCCATCTGCTCCTGAATGGCCCCGAAAATGCATGGGTCGCCGGTATGCAGGCGGACGATGAAATGCCCCTTGTCATAGTGCTCCTTCATCAACAGGCATTGCTCTTCGAGGTTCATCCCCGCCGACGAGCGCACCACGGCGCCGGGCTTGGCGCAAGTGGTCAGTTCGCGAGGCACAAGACTGCCGGCATAGAGGATGAGGTCGGCTCGTTCCAGCATCCTGCGCCCCCTGACCGACACCAAGTCGGGGTCGCCGGGACCCGCCCCCACGATTTCCACATGGCCTTGCCTTTGACGCAGGTGTTTTTTGTCGAAGGCGAGTGCTGCCGTCCAGTTCTTGCCCTTCACTTTCCCCACAATCAGTTGCCCATGGTTGGACCCCAAGATGGCTGCCGCCTCACACACGCTCGGCGTGCCCACATGTTTCGCCACCACATCGCTTGGATGAGGGACATCGACCTCGGCGAGTTGCTCTGCGGTGAAGAACACCACCTCCTTTCCGTATTCGTCTCTCAGTTCCTCCACAAAAGGCTCGTCGGCCTTCACGTCGATGGTGCAATAACGGTTGGCGCAAGGCAGTATGCCCATGTCGGCGATTGCCTTGTCCATTTCATCGATGATATGCTCATAGTTTTCAGGATGATGGGCCAGCCCAAAGCCAATCGTTCCCACCATCGGGACGAAATGCAGTTCGAGCACACCTTGGGGAGCGTATCGCTTGAAAGGTGTCACCATGATGACCAACCTGTATTTCTTCGGGTCAACCTCACTGATGTCATTGACGAGGGTGACATGGTCGGGAAGCGTTCTCTCCAAGTAGTCTGTTCCCTTGTCACGCACTTCCAACAGCAATGCCGTAGGTGCTTTGTTGACAAAGGCAAAGATGCAGTCGTTCATCTCATCCTCGCTCGCTATCGGCCAGTCGAAGCGTTTTTCAAAGGTGTCGAGCGCCCACAGGCCGGCGTTGTCGCTCTGCGTGGTGATGACGGGATTGGCTCCAAGCACCCCCGCCACGGTTTGTGTCAGCGCATTGGCCCCTCCCACATGGCCCGAAAGGACGGAAATGGCATTCAGTCCGAAGGTGTCCACACACACCACGGCGGGGTCGTCGTGCTTGTCTTGGACAAAAGGCGAGATGGTGCGCACGCAGATGCCCATGGCGCCGATGAACACAAAGGCGTCAAAGTCCTTCCATCGCGTCCCTACGTCGCCGCGGTCGATGATGGTCGCATTCAACTGGTTTTTTAGTGTTTGAGCGACGCCTTTCCCGGCCTCGCTGATTTGGATGATGGCTATTTTATGCATTTCAGTATGTCTATGGGGTTGTAGTCATTGAGTTGGACATGGGTGGGAGCTTCCTCTTTCAAGCCGAGTTCCAAGCATGCTGTATGAAAGAGGTCTTTGCTGCTTGGGCGGTCGGTCATGCGCTGCACCACAGGCGAGGTGACGCTGTTGGTGACGATGCACCCTCCTGGCAGCAACACCTTGTACACCTTGGCGATGATTTCCTTCAGCCTGCCGCCATGACCGCCGATGAACACGGCATCCGGACGAGGCAGGGCGTCGATGTCGGCTTGCAGGAAGTCACCAATATGCATGTTTATTCCCGGTGCACCAAAACGGCGGCTGTTGCGTTGTAGCAGTTGTTCACATTCCGGGCGAATCTCGAAAGCCTCCACATGCAGGTGCGGGAACAGCAGCCGGGCTTCGATGGACACGCTTCCCGTGCAGAAGCCGATGTCCCAGAAGACGTGCTTCCCGGGCAGGTCGAGGGCTTGCAGGGTAAGCAGTCGGATGGGCATCTTGGTAATCATCTTCTCTCGTCCGTCGAGCAAGTCAAACTGATGGTCGGGAATGCCGAAGGGTCTGGAAGGAAGAGTGTTTTCCCCGACGAGCACCAGGCAATTGGGATGCTCGAAAGTGGTTTGGGCGGCCTCTTCGAGCGACAGCGACACGACCTGTTCGCGCATGGGGTTGCCGAGATGCACCCCCACATGCATCGTGTAATGGTCATACCCATGGTCGAGCATCCGCCGCGCGATGGCCGACGGTGTGCGCTCGCGGTCGGTGAGCACCCCGATTTTTGCCGCGCGTTCTATCAATGCTTGGTCGAAGGCGGGCCAGGGACGGCCGGTGAGCGAAACCACCCGCAGGTCATGGTAGGGCATCACCAATCGGTGGGCCAACATCTGCAAGGAGTTGAAGGATGGGAAGAGCACGATTTCCGCTTCGGGGAGTTTTCGCTTGATGGTGTTGGCAAAGCCGAAGAAGAGCGGGTCGCCGGAGGCGAAGACGACGACATCCTCATCAAGACACCCATATTGCTCGAAGACGGCATCGAGGGGCACGGTGATGTCTATCCACCTCGCCCCTTCTGGCAACAGCGGCGCCACGATTTCATGATGGCGCTTGCCTCCCGAGAAGACCCTGCCCGTGCTGATGACGTCCATCACCTCTGGATGGAAAAATGGCCGTGGGTCGTCGGTGATTCCAATGACAACAAACTTCATAAGTCCCTCCCCGGTTTGAGTTGTTCGGCATCGTCAAACGTGAGGATGGCGTTGCAGAGCGTCGCGGCCAAATTGCTGCCACCCTTTCGCCCCTCGACAATGACCTTGGGAATGTCCTTGAAAGGCTTGACCATGTGTTTCGACTCCCTCACATGGACGAAGCCCACGGGAGCGGCGATGATGCCTGCAGGACGTGCCTTGCCCTTGCGTATCAGCGAACACAGTTCCATCAGCGCCGTCGGTGCGTTGCCGAAGGCGAAGAGTGCATCGGGATGCTCCTCCACGGCCAGCCGTATGCCCGCCTGGGTGCGCGTGATGCCCTGTGAAGCCGCCATCTCTGCCACGCGAGGGTCGCCGAGGTAGCATTTGGCTTCCACGCCAAGGCGCGCCAATGCTCCTTTGCGTATGCCGCTCACCACCATCGTCACGTCGGTGATGATGGTTTTGAGTTCACCTTTCGCCACCTTTTGGAACAAGGTCTCCACGGCATGGTTGTCGGTATGCAGGATGCTCTCCATCTCGAAGTCGGCGGTGGTGTGGATGGCATGGAGCAACGCCCATTTGTGGTCGAGAGGCCAGTCCTTACGATGCAGTTCGCTGGCAATGGTTCGGAAGGAGTTCATCATGATTTGCTGGCCGGGTTTCACATCTTCGTCCTTTTCCTGGGCATAATAGCCACGTGGGGTGATGATTTTTCCTTCGCTGATGTATGATTGCGAGTTGCCGATGAGGATGACGGTGAACATGTCCACCTCCTCCGGGTCGAAATCGGCAAGCGTGGTGACCTTCACCTCCTGTTCCTCACGTCCCGCCTGACGCACATAGCCCATGGGCGTTTCAGCCGAGCGTCCCTCCAAGAAGAGTTCCTGCAGACGGTAGAGTTGCCAATATCGTCCATGCGACTTCGGGTTGTAGATGGCCGTGACGAAATCGCCGGTGATGGCGGCTTTGATGCGCCTTTCAATCACTTCCCATGGTGTCAGCAGGTCGCTCAAGGAGATGATGCACATGTCGTGACCAATGGGCGCACCCAACAGTGAGGCGGCTTTCTGAAAAGCGGAGATGCCGGGAAGCGACTCTATCACCACGTCGGAGCCACGTTCACGGCGCATTTCATAGACAAGGGGTGTCATCCCATAGATGCCCGCATCACCAGACGAGATCACCACCACGGTCTTCCCTTGTTCCGCCAGTTCGAACGCCTGTTCCGCCCGTTGACGCTCTTTCTTCATGCCGGTGTCCACACAGATGCAATCCTGTTTCAGAAGCGGTTGAATAAACTGGAAATAATACTGATAGCCCACGACGGCGTCAGCCTTTCGGAGTGCTTCGACCACGGCGGGCGTGATGTCCTCGCGACTGCCTGGTCCTATGCCAGCAACGATGATTTTCTTCATAGCCAATGGGAGTTTTGGTAGTTTAGTTTATTTGAGGTATGGGTTGAGAAATAGGATGATGGCGGTCAATGCCACCATCACCACCTCTGCCACGCGGTTGATGCGGACAGCCTTCTCCATGTCGGCGGTGGTGAGTTGCCTGTCTTGCTCTCCGATGAAGGGTTTGTCGAACAACTGCCCGAAATAGTAATGGGGACCGCCGAAGCGGCAACCGAGGATGCCGGCCAATGCCGCCTCGGGATAGCCGCTGTTGGGACTGGCATGGTTGCGTCCGTATTTGGCGACGAAGGAGAGCAAGCCCAATCGTCCAGAGGCGATGACCATCAACAGGGCGGTGAGACGGGCGGGGATATAGTTGGCCACGTCGTCGATATGTGCCGCCCAGCAGCCGAAGTCCTTGTAACGCTCCGTGCGGTAGCCTATCATGGAGTCGAGGGTGTTCACCATCTTGTAGGCGAGCATGCCCGGCGTGCCGGCAACGGCCAACCAGAACAGCGGGGCTGTCACGCCGTCGCTCAGGTTCTCGGCCAAGGTCTCCAAGGCGGCCGTTCGCACCTCCTGTGCCGACAACTCAGAAGTGTCGCGACCTACGATGCGTGCCACCTGCCGGCGACCGTCCTCCAAAGAGTGGTCGAGGGCGACGAAGACAGCACGCACCTCGCGGATGAGGGTAGTTCCTGCCAGGCAGTAGAACACGATGATGGCATCGAATGCCACACCCAACCATACGTTTGCAAGACAGAGAAGATGCCGGATTGTCCATCCGACGAGAAACACCAGGATGATGAGGGCGATGGCCATCAACGCACCTTTCACCTTGCGATGCATCCCCTTGTTGAGGCGATGCTCCCCGAAGGCAATCATCTTGCCGAACCCCACCACGGGGTGCGGCAACCGACTGGGGTCTCCCAAGAAGAGGTCGAGCACCCAGCCGACAAGGAGCGACAGTATCTTAGTCATCGGTCAGTATCTGGTATATCCTTTCCATGTCCACATGCTGGCGCACATGCAGGGCAAGTTTGTCATATTGTTCTTCCTTGAAGGCTTGGTAATCGAAGGGCTTCCCGGCCTGTTCAAGTTTTTCCGAAAAAGGTGAAAGCAGGAAATCGACGAACGGGGTGTTGTCCAAAATGCCGTGGACGTAGGTGCCCATGCATTTCTGGTCCACCCTGTAGCCATCCTCTTTGCCGTTGTCGAGATGGAGTAGGGGCGAGGGTTTCGCATCACCGAAGGGACGTGTCTCACCCATGTGTATCTCATATCCACGACCATACTCGCATGTCACCTGCCTGGTTGTCTTCTCGCCACCCATGTTGGTGGTGACAGGCAACAGTCCCAGGCCGGGCAAACGGTCGATGTCGCCTTCCACGTGGTCGGGGTCGCACACCTCGATGCCCATCAGTTGGTAGCCGCCGCAGATGCCAAGGACGGTGGCGCCACGGCGACGAGCCTTGACGATGGCTTGCGCACACCCATTGCGACGCAGTTCATAGAGGTCGTGGAGCGTGGACTTCGTGCCTGGGAGGATGATGATGTCGGCTTTTCCTATGTCTTCCACGTTGTTGGTGTAGAAGAGGTGGACACGAGGGTCTTGTTCCAAAGAGTCGAAGTCGGTGTAGTTGGACAGGTGCTGCAGCATCACCACGGCGATGTTCACCTTTCCCCTTTCCGTCGTCATGGATTTCTGTGCCAACGCCACGCTGTCTTCCTCCTCGATATGGATGTCCTTGTAATATGGCACCACGCCGAGGACGGGAACCTGGCAGATGTCCTCCATCATTCTCTTTCCCTCGTCGAACAGTCTCATGTCGCCACGGAACTTATTGATGATGATGCCCTTGATGAGTGGTCGGTCCTCTGGCGTCTGCAAAGCGATGCTGCCATATACCGATGCGAAGACACCCCCACGGTCGATATCGCCTACGAGAATGACGTCGGCCCGGGCATGTCGCGCCATGGACATGTTTACCAAATCCCTGTCCCTTAGGTTGATTTCCGAGATGCTTCCCGCTCCCTCCATGACGACGGGATTGTATCTTCCCGCCAAACGGTCGAAGGCGCTGCACACCTCTTTCCTAAAATCGATGTCCGAAGCCCCCCTTCGCCAGTAGTCATACGCGTTTTTGTTGCCGATGGGCTTGCCATGGAGCACCACCTGTGAGGTGTGGTCTGACTGCGGTTTGAGCAGCAGTGGGTTCATGTCGGTATGGCAGGGTATGCCCGCCGCTTCGGCCTGCACCGCCTGCGCCCGTCCAATCTCAAGCCCGTCGGGGGTGGCGAAGGAATTGAGGGCCATGTTCTGCGCCTTGAACGGAGCAGGCCGGTAACCGTCTTGCTTGAAAATGCGGCAGAAGGCGGCGGCAAGGATGCTCTTGCCTACATCGCTGCCCGTGCCGGCGAACATGATGGGATGCAGTTTCTTCATATCTGGTAGAGGTGTGTGTAACTGGCCAATACATTCTTGTATCTCAAGATGGGCGTTTCCACGGGTTCGCCCTTGGCATTATAGACTTGTACGACGCTGTCGGGAGGCCCGCCCAGGAATTGCGTATAATGGAACTCATGCCCTCGGTATTCCTTGCCGTCGAGGGTGAATCGGCGGTATCCCAACGAGAGTTTTCTGTCGGCTTTCCTTGCCGTGATGGTGTAGGGCAGCACGCCACACATGGGATGCTCTCCCGTGTCGTCGATGATGCTCTTGCAAAGGAACATCATACCGCCACATTCGGCGACAACCTTCCCACCATTCTCTGCAAAGAGGCGGATGGCTTCTCGTGCCGCCTTGTTGGCAGTCAGTGCTTCGAGGTGTTTCTCGGGGTATCCTCCGGGCAGGTACAGCAAGTCGTCTTCTTCAAGGGATGGCACCTCCCTCTCTGGGTCGAAAGTCACCACTTCTTGAAAGGCGTCGAGGGTCTCCTGATAGAGGAAGGAAAAAGCCTCCCTGTTGCGTGCCACCACAAGCCTCGATGTGTGTCGGCACATGCTTCCCGTGGTTTGCGGGAATGACGATTGTGCATGGAGGGTAAGCAATCGTTTCCAATTTACCTGCTCCTCCAACAGACGGACCAAAGTCCGTGCTTCCGGCATCTCGGAAAAGTCAAGTCCCAAGTAGCGCGAGTCTTGTTCCAAGTCGCGGTGATTGGGCAGGAAGCCAAAACAATCCAGTCCGATGTCGTCACACACCTGACGGAGCATCCCTTCATGGCGTTCAGACCCGACCCTGTTGAAAATCACG
>CADBBP010000081.1 GCA_902792855.1 uncultured Prevotellaceae bacterium | reverse complement strand
GAGAAGCAAATGGCGGAAATCATCACCCGGTATGTCATCAATTTCACCAAGACCGGCGACCCCAACGGTGGCAACCTGCCCTATTGGACACGCTATGAGCAAGGAAAGCCCACGGTGATGATCATGCGACAAGGCCTCCATCTCGACGTGGTGCCCAACCAGCCTCAGATGGACTTCTTCGAGGAGTTTTTCAAGAGCCGGAGGAAATAAGACGGGGAGGGGGCGGCTTAACTGCACCGACCGGTCAATGGATGACCTTTTGCGTCCGTCCCCCTTGCCGCACCACATAGACCCCTCGTGCCAAGCCGTCGAGGCTCTTGCCGCAATGACGGCCTGAGAGGGTGAAGACCTCGTATGGCGCGTCGTAGTTGATAGGCACGTCGGCAATGGAGGAGGGAATGAAGGTGTAGCCCAATTTCTTGTCCATCCATGCCACGCGTTCCTTGATGAAGCGGCGCACGTTCTGAACCTCGTTGGCATAGTTGCCCCATGTCCGAGGATTCTGGTGCACCCTGGTTTGCATGATGGGCCAGCGCAGGAAATTCAGTGCCTGCGACTGTTCCAATTCCGCTTCCAACTGGTCAACACAAGCCTCCAAACTCTCCTGGCTCAGACCGTTTTGCCGTGCTTCATCCCATATTTCCAACAGCAAGGCTTTGGCTGCGGCGTCATACACCACGATGCGGTCAACGAAGTTGCGCATACGACCCGTGCAACTTCCTCCACTGCGGTAGATGTAGTCGGACTTGGCGTTGACGGGGTAGGTGCGGTCGTCATTGTCGAAGGCCAAGTCAAAATCCCACACCGGACCCGTGTAAACCTTGTCATCATCGCGCTCCTTGTACATGAACACGCTCCAATAAGTGTCGGTGTTGCCCGATAACTCACCCACCAGGAAATGCCGTAGGAAGGTGCTGAGGTCCAAGTAGTTCTTCCATTGGGCTTCCATCTTGTTGAAATGGTTTTGGATGTAGTTGAACTGTGCCGTGGTGATGGAGTCCTCGTCTGGCGACTTGATGGTCACGGGGGTGCCGTTTGTCGAATTAAACCACGAACGCTCTTGATAGGCGTAAGCGTCTATCTCAAAAAAATAGCCGCCGGTAAGGTTGCTTCCCGACACATCCTCCGGAGTCATCTCGGTGATGTTCACACGGTTCTTGTTCACTGTGACCTGGTCGCACAACTGGTAGCATCCCTTGTATTCCCCGTTCAGCAACACGTCCACGGCACGACCGTATGGGGTGTATGGCATCCCCATGCGACGGCTCAGTTCGAAAGCCAAAAGGTTGCGCATCAATGTCTTGTCACCATAGTTGTTGATGAGCGTCCATTTCTTCGCCTTGGCGGGGGCGTCGAGGATGCGTTGCTTCTTGTCAAACTTGATGCGGTAGGGTTTCTTGGGGAAATTGCGTGAGTAATTGCCACGCTCGCGGATGCCTCCAGGGGCGGACAGCAACTCCTCTCCCTCTCCACCGATGATGGTGATTTGTGCCGTGATGTCGGTCTCCTTGTCGAAGGGTATCACCCCGTCGAGTGTGTGAATGCTCACCGTGGGGAGGTTGGTTGGCCGGTAAAGACGGCTGCTGTCACCCTCTCCCGGGTGTCCGTGAAACTCCAGTTCCGCGATGTTGCACCGTGCGTCGGAAGGCCCCACATAGCGCACATAGCGAAAGCCTGCCGAACAGTCTGTGTCGGCGTAGGTCATCTCGCCTATGTGCCCGCGCTCCGTGATGATGTAGATGGGCAGGGCATCCATGAAATCCTCGCGGTTGGCACCCTCGAACACACCCAACACCACACGCTCTTCGCCGTGGACGTCGTTGCGAGGCGACCACCCCACCTTTGTAATGACGTGTGGGGCACCCAAGTCCAGGCCCACCCAGGTGTAGCTGCGCTCCCAGGAGGCAAAGAAGGTGCTCGGGTTGCCGTCGAAGGCCATCTCGCGGGTGTTCACTGTATATGACTTGCCGAAAGTGGAATAGTCCACTGTTTCGGTGGTGCCTATCACGCTGCCGGTGAGCTTCCCGTCGTCGGCCACCGCCATTGACAATGGCAGCATGAGCATGAAAAAGAAAAGGCCAGTGTGAATCCTTGTGACATTCATGCTGCAAAGTTAGTCTTTATAAGTAATATGGCCAAATCATGCAGGGAAAAAAGCTGTTTGATGGCTTCCCTTGCTTTGGTTGCTACTTGTCGGATGATGGCTCGACAACACACCATGGAGTGTGGCTGCAAGGGGGGCAAAAGGCCGGTATAATTGACCTAATGCCCACTCGAAACCAAAAAGTGACGAAATTGTTTTGAGTTTAGGCGGTTTTGTCGTACCTTTGCATGATGATGCGGACCATACGCTCGGAAGAGGTGGAAGGGTCGCCATCACAAACCCCGAACAAAATAAAAATGGAATCTAACAGCTTTTTCAAGAAATTCCTCAACCCTTTCCTGTGGCTCAACATTCTCGCCATGGCAATCATTGTCATCCTCCTGAGCATGGGGCTAAGATATGGGCTTGACCTTTACACCCACCACGGCCAGACAGTGGAGGTGCCGTCCATCTTGCACAAGACCTACAATGATGCAGAGGACTTGCTCGACAAAGTACACCTCGACATCGTGGTGAGCGACACTGACTACGTGAAGACCATGCCACCCGACTGCGTCTTGGAGCAGTCGCCGGTTCCGGGCGAGATTGTCAAACCCGGAAGGCTCATCTATGTCAAAATCAACGCATCGTCAACACCAAGGCGCCCGCTGCCCGACATCATCGACAACAGTTCGTTGCGCGACGCACAGTCACGCCTCACCGCTCTTGGCTTCCAACTTGGCGAACCGGAGTACATCCCTGGCGAAAAGGAATGGGTGTATGGCATCAAGGACCAGGGAAGACAGCTTGCCGCTGGCGACCGCGTCTCCATTGAAGACCCACTCGTCATCCAAGTGGGCGACGGGCGGCGCGACATGAGCCAGCCGGTGACCTACATCGACAGCAACACCTATTACTTCGGCGAGGAAGAAGAGGAAGAAGAGGAGAAGCCGCAAAAAGTGCGCCCACATTATCGCAGGATTACCGAGCGTCGTGGGGAGGAGCACCATGCAGAGAGTTCCGAGCCATCGCGGTCGGAGAGAACTACCTCTTCGTTTACAAAGGTGGACATTCCCACCGTCACCACGGCACCCACCGTCCCATCGGCTCCCAAACCAGTGAAGACCGAATGACAAGCCTAATGGAAGAAACACCCATTCTGGACATCGACGAACTTGACGACGAGTCACCGCAACTATACGAGCACTACCGCTTCGTAGTGGACAAGGGTCAGGTTCCCCTGCGCATCGACAAGTACATGTGCGAGAAGATGCAGCATACCACCCGCAACCGCATCCAGAAGGCAGCGGAGGCGGGTTTCGTGCATGTCAACGACCAGCCCGTGAAAAGCAACTACAAGGTGCGGCCGGGAGACATCGTCACACTCATGCTCGACCGGCCACATTACGACACCACCATCGAACCGGAGGACATACCCCTCGATGTGGTGTATGAGGACGATGCCGTGATGGTGGTGGACAAGCCCGCTGGAATGGTGGTGCATCCGGGATGCGGAAATTTCAATGGAACCTTGGTCAATGCCATCGCCTGGCACCTGCGCGACCTGCCCGGATACGACCCCAACGACCCGGAGGTGGGGTTGGTGCACCGCATTGACAAGGACACCACGGGCCTCATCGTGGCTGCCAAGACCCCGGAGGCGAAAAGCAACCTCGGACTGCAGTTCTTCAACAAAACCACACACCGCAGTTATGTGGCACTGGTGTGGGGGAACATCACCGAAGACACGGGAAGGATTGAGGGCAACATCACACGCGACCCGAAGGACCGCACCCGGATGACCGTGGCCGACCCAATGTCGGGCGTGGGAAAGCCCGCTGTCACACACTACCGCGTGGTGGAGCGCTTAGGATATGTCACCCTCGTGGAGTGCCGGTTGGAAACCGGGCGCACACATCAAATCAGGGCGCACATGAAGCACATCGGGCATCCGCTTTTCGGCGACGAGCGATATGGAGGGACGGAAATCCTGAGAGGTGAGAGAAGTTCCACATACAAGGCTTTCATCAACAACTGCTTCAAGATATGCCCGCGACAAGCCCTGCATGCCAAAACGCTCGGCTTCGTGCATCCCGTTACCGGAGAGCAGATGGATTTTGATTCGCCCATGCCCGCCGACCTGGCTGCCCTCCTCGACAAGTGGCATGTCAAGATGAAGGGTGACGAGTACAAGTTAACAGACATTTCATAATACATTTACACAATAATGAAAGACAAAAGAACCATTGCCATCGTTTGCGGAGGTGACTCCTCCGAGCACGACGTATCGTTGCGCTCTGCACAGGGACTCTACTCCTTTTTTGACAAAAATCGTTACAACGTCTATTTGGTGGACGTGAAGAAAAACGACTGGCACGTGTACCTGAATGATGGTACAACCGCACGTATTGACCGAAACGATTTCTCTTTCATGGAAGAGGGAAAAAAGAGGTTTTTCGACTATGCATACATCACCGTCCATGGCACACCGGGAGAGAACGGATTGCTACAAGGTTATTTTGAACTCATCGACATGCCATACAGTACCAGTGGTGTGCTCGTGGAGGCCATGACATTCGACAAGTTCGTGCTCAATCAATACTTGAGAGGATTCGGGGTTAGCGTGCCGGAGAGCCTCCTCATCAGAAGGGGAATGGAGCACCTCGTCAGCGACGAGGACGTCATGCAAAGAATAGGAATGCCTTGCTTTGTCAAGCCCGCCAATGATGGAAGCAGCTTCGGGGTCTCGAAAGTGAAAAACATCGACCAACTGGCTCCCGCCGTGAGAAAGGCCATGATGGAAAGCGACAAGGTCATGGTGGAGCAGTTCATCGACGGCGTGGAAATAACCTGCGGATGCTACAAGACCATGAACAAGGAGGTTGTCTTCCCCATCACGGAGGTGGTGACCAAAAATGAATTCTTCGACTACGATGCCAAATACAACGGACAGGTGGAGGAAATCACACCGGCGAGAATCCCTGACGACGTGGCCGACAGGGTGGCCAAACTCACCAGCGCCATCTACGACATCCTCCACTGCAACGGCATCATACGCATTGACTACATCCTCACCAAGAACAACGAGGGAGGAGTCAAAATCAACATGCTCGAGGTGAACACAACGCCGGGAATGACACCCACCAGCTTCATTCCACAGCAGGTGAGGGCAGCAGGCCTCAACATCACCGACGTGTTGACTGAAATCGTTGAAAACCAATTCGCATAAAATATGACCATCCCCGAAGCATTCGACAGCATAAGGCCTTTCGAGCCGGAGGAACTGCCGCAGGCATACGACCGGCTGCTCGCAGACAAGCAGTTTGTGGAGGTGCTCGCATTCCTCTATCCCGGTGTGCCAGCAGAGGCCATCGCCGCCAAGATGAGGCAGTGCCGCACCAACCTCGAATTTCAAAAAACTTTTTGCTACACCTTCCTCGAACAACTGCTCCTGAAGGTTGCCAAGGGGTGTGACATGGACACTTCGCAGGTGGATGTGACGAAGAGATACACTTTCGTGAGCAACCACCGTGACATCGTGCTTGACTCCGCGCTGCTCGACAAACTGCTCATCGACGCCGGCTTCACCACCACGTGCGAGATTGCCATTGGCGACAATCTCCTCTCACTGCCATGGGTGAGGGACCTCGTCAGGGTCAACAAGGCATTCATCGTGGAGAGGAGCTTGCCGCCAAGGCAGATGCTCCTGGCAAGCAAGAGACTCGCCGAATACATGCACTTCGCCATCGCGCAGAAGAACGAAAACGTGTGGATTGCGCAAAGGGAGGGAAGGGCAAAGGACTCCGACGACCGCACACAGCCAGCCATTCTCAAGATGATGGCCATGGGTGGGGAGGGGTCCCCGGCAGAGCGGCTCAAGCAGTTGCACATCGTGCCGCTTGCCATCTCCTATGAGTACGACCCCTGTGATTTCCTCAAGGCCAAGGAGTTGCAGCAGCGGCGCGACACAACGGACTTCCACAAGGCTCCGGGTGACGACGTGCGAAGCATGCAAACAGGCATCCTCGGATACAAGGGGCGCATACACTATCATTGCGCACCCTGCATCGACCAGTTCCTCGACACCGTCGCCGACATGCCAAAAGGGGAGTTGTTTGACAAGGTGGCCGCCCACATCGACCAGGAGATTCACCGGAATTACAGGCTCTACCCGTCCAATTTCATCGCGCTCGACATGCTCGAAGGGAGCAATGCTCACGAAGACAGATACACCAAGGAGGACAAGGCGTTCTTTGACAAATACCTTCAAGGGCAACTGGCAAAAATCGACCTGGAGAAGCCCGACCATCAGTTCCTCAGAGAGCGGATGCTCACCATGTATGCCAATCCGGCGAGAAACCAACTGATTTTATCTGCCAAATAGGATGAGTGGCGCGAAACGAGAGGCTGAATGGAGGCACGACCACGCAAGGGGCGTGACGGCGACACTTGCCATGCTTGCCCTGTTGCTCCTCGGCGCTTGTGAGAGCGACAACTATGAGACGGGCGATGGAAAATACTCCTATCTCAGGGCAGACTTCGTGGAAGCGCATTCCAAGGAGGCCAAACTGTTCGATACGGCAGTCACCGACGACGGCGATGAACTCGTCTTCGTGGAACCTTTGTCGTGCTCCTGGGCCGCCACGCCCGACAGCATCTACCGTGCTCTTATTTATTATAATGTAGGGAAAAAGAACGACCCGAAAAGTGTGGCAGGTATATCCGCCTCACAGGTGCTCGTGTTGAGATTGCCACAGAAACAGCCTGAAAAGGCCATCTGCGACCCCCTCAAAGTGGAGAGCACATGGCTTTCGGCCAATGGCAAATATTTCAATTTGGGGTTGTATGTGATGGTGGGGAAGACAGAAGAGGAGAACCTAAAGCAGTCGCTCGGCATTGTGAGAGACACCATCGTGGACCTCGACAATGGGACGAAGCTTCACCAACTGCGGCTCCTCCATTCACAGAATGGCGTGCCGGAGAACTATTCCACCAAGATTTATGCCAGCATCCCTTTGGAGTATTTCAGCCAAGGGGATGTCGTGCGACTTGACGTCAACACCTATAATGGCCCCTTGAACAAAACTTTCCAAGTGGGAAATCAAGTTACGGGGATGTAACCTTTACCTGCTATCACAAGGGCGGGATGGTTTGTACCCGAATGTGAAAAGCCAAATCAAACAATTTATTGAAGATGAAAGGAAATGTTTTTACAGCGATGGCGATGTCCGCAATGCTTCTTTTGTTGTCGGCATGCGACGGACAGAAATGGTCGGAAGAGCAAGTGGGCTCTTTCATTCTTGTAACCCAAAGGGGAGGCGCCACGCTGGGCTACTCACCACAGTCGGGTGTCAAACTGCTGACGCACGATGGGTATGCGTTCAAAGACCTTAACCGCAACGACAGCCTCGACGCCTACGAGGACTGGAGGTGCAGCGCGCAGGAGCGTGCTGCCAACCTGGCCTCGATGCTGTCGATAGAAGAGATTGCAGGTCTGATGTTGTACAGCAGCCATCAGTCTGTGCCGATGACCTCGAATATGGGTTTCGGCGCTTCCATGTACAATGGCAAGTCGTTTGAGGAGAGTGGTGCCAAACCCTCCGACCTGTCCGACGACCAGAAGAAATTCCTGCGCGACGACCATCTGCGCGCTGTCTTGGTGACGGGAGTGGAGAGTCCGGCCGTGGCAGCGGAATGGAACAACAACATGCAGGCATTCGTGGAAGGCCTCGACCATGGCATTCCTGCCAACACCAGTTCCGACCCCCGCCATGAGGCAAAAGCCACCACGGAGTTTAATGCCGGTGCCGGTGGCCACATCTCGCAATGGCCCACTTCTCTTGGCTTGGCGGCCACCTTCGACCCGCAACTGGTACATCGCTTTGGAGAAATCGCTTCGGAGGAGTACCGCGCATTGGGCATCGCCACGGCCTTGTCACCACAAGTGGACATTGCCACCGACCCTCGCTGGTTCCGTTTCAGCGGGACATTTGGAGAAGACCCCCAACTCTCCACCGACATGGCCCGTGCCTACTGCGACGCTTTCCAGACTACCCCTTCGGCCAAAGGCTGGGGGACGAAGAGTGTGAATGCGATGGTGAAGCACTGGTATGGCTATGGTGCCCAGGAGGGAGGACGCGACTCCCATTTCGCTTCCGGCAAGTATGCTGTCTATCCTGGCGATAACCTTGCCATGCACAAGCGCTCGTTTGTGGAGGGGGCTTTCCGGTTGCCCGGAGGCACCGACATGGCTTCTGCCGTGATGCCCATCTATAGCATTCTCTGGGGGCAGGACCCATCGGGCGAGAACGTGGGTGGCGGTTTCAGTAAGTGGATGATAGAACAACAACTCCGCAAGGAGGCGAAGTTTGAGGGGGTGGTGTGTACCGACTGGGGCATCACCAAGGATATGAAGGTGCTCGACTCCCCAATAGGCGGTAAGCCGTGGGGCGTGGAACATCTGACAGAGACTGAACGGCACTACAAAATCCTGCAAGCAGGAGTTGACCAGTTTGGCGGCAACAACGAGATTGGTCCCATCGTCGAGGCTTATCAGATGTGGTGCAAGGATTTCGGTGAGAAGAGTGCGCGTGAGCGCTTTGAACTGTCCGCCCGCCGATTGTCGGCAACCCTCAGTTTATGAAAGAAGGTTACGACGCCCAGTTGAAGTCGGTCGTGATGCTGAAGAATGGCAACCAGACGCTGCCGATGACAGGGAAGAAGAAGGTATATGTGCCAAAGCGCCATTTCCCCGCCATACCAGGCATGTGGGGCGGCGTATCGGAGGAGAAGACCGTGGAGCCGGTGGACCTCGCTTTGGTGAAGAAATATTTCGACGTGGTCCAGCAGCCTGAGCTGGCCGATTTCGCCCTCTGTCTCATCTATGAGCCAAGTTCCGGCGTGGGCTACAGCAAGGCTGACGTGATGAGGGGTGGCAATGGTTATGTGCCTGTCAGTCTGCAGTATGAGGACTACACTGCTACAGATGCCCGTGCTGTCAGCATTGCCGGCGGCGACCCGATGGAGCGCTCCACCAACCGCAGTTTCAAGGGAAAAAGCGTGAAAACCTACAATCGTGACGACATGGTCTTGGTGGCGGACACGAAAGAGAAGATGGGCGACAAGCCTGTAGTGGTCATCGTGGAGACGGGGCGGCCGATTGTGCTTTCAGAGATAGAGCCGCATGCTGACGCGCTTCTCATCTCCTTCAACGTGCAGCACCAAGTCTTGCTCGACATTATCAGCGGCAAGGCAGAGCCTTCCGCCCTGCTGCCCATGCAGATGCCCGCCGACATGAAGGCCGTGGAAGAGCAGCAGGAGGATGTGCCCCATGACATGCGCTGCTACAAGGATGCCGACAACAATGTATATGACTTCGCTTTCGGCCTCAACTGGAGCGGAGTGATTAGAGATGACAGGGTGAAGAAATATCAGAATAACAATCGATGAAGGCTATCCAACAGATTTTCATAACAATGTTTTTGCTGCTGGCCACCATGCTGGTCGCATGCACTGAAAGCAGCAAGGTCTATAGGATTGGCGTGTCCCAATGCTCGGAAGGCCAATGGCGAAACAAGGTGAACCGTGAGATGCAGGCCGCACAACACCTCTATGATACCGATGTGAAAGTGGAGATTGTCCAGGCGCACGACGACACACAGTTGCAGATACGGCAGATAGACAGCCTGTCTGAAAGCGGCATCGACTTGTTGGTGGTGGCCCCGAGTGAGGCGGTGCCCGTCGCAGAGGCCATCAAGCGGACGCGACAGAAGGGCATACCTGTCATCTTCTTCGACCGCAAGGCTGAGACGGACGACTACACGGCATTCATAGGTGGAAACAATGTGGAGGCAGGGCAGACGATGGGCAATTACGCCGTGCTTCAGGCCAGGCAGGTGACAGGGCATCGGCCGGTTGTCCTGGAGGTGACGGCTGACATGAACACTTCTCCCGCCAGGGAGCGCCATCAAGGCTTCGCTGAAGCCATGAAAGGCCACTCGGAACTGGACTATATCTGTGTGGAAGGTGACTGGACTTCGGACAAGGCCTGCGAGATTGTGGCGGCGCAAATAGCAAATGGGCCTTTTCCCGACATCGTTTTTTGTCACAACGATGGCACGGCAACTGGTGCCTACAAGGCGGTGGTGGAAGCCGACTGCGAGGGAAAGGTCAAGATTATAGGCATAGACGGCTTGCCACAAGAAGGCATCGAGTATGTCTTGCTGGGGCATCAAGTGGGCACCTATGTCTATCCCACCCATGGCGAGGAAATCATCTTGTTGGCGCTCCGCATCCTCAAACATCAGCCTTATGAACGGGAAAACACGCTCCAAGGAATGATTGTGACACCAGAAAATGCCGAACTCATCGCCCTCAACAGTCGCGAACTGATCAAGCAGAACGACCACATGATCACCATCCATGACAAGTTGGAGGCGTTTTCCGGGCTTTACAACTCACAGCGCAAGCTGTTGGTGGGCAGCTTCGTCTGCATCGCATTGTTGCTCGTCGCACTCATCATGGCATGGCGTGCGTTTCTTCAGACACGCAAGACCATCCGGCAGCGGCAGGTGATGAACGAGGAGCAGACCTTGTTTTATACCGATGCAAGCAACAGGCAGTTGCGCCAAATTCTTGTCGGGCAGCCCGACGACCTGCCACCGCCTCGAAAGCAGGATGTGCTGTTTGCCGAGCAACTCAATGAAGCCATACGCAAGCACATGTCCAATCCCAACCTGAAAATGGACGACTTGGGCGACGAGGTTGGTCTGGGGCGTGTGCAGTTGTACAGGAAAGTGAAAGCCTTGACAGGACAGACACCGGTGGAACTACTTCGCCAGATGCGGTTGCAACGGGCATACGCGCTGCTGACCTCCACGACCAAGACCGTGTCGGAAATCGCCTTTGAAGTAGGGTTCAACACACCTGGCTATTTTTCAAAGTGCTTCAAGGAACAATACGGAAAACTTCCCATGGACTTGCGCTCGGAAATGACCGACTAAACGAAACAGACATTGTGGTCTATATTTGTTTCATGTATCATTTTTCTTAGTCTATGAACGAAAAATGATAGATTACTCTTTATTTGATTAGTATTTTTGCGCATATTTTCAAACATAAAGTACTAACCAAAACTAAGAGTAAATGAAACAACTGAAAAGAATCCTGCTGAGCTTCATGCTCATTTTTGCGGGTACATTATTGTACGCGCAAACGGGACCAACGCTCGACGGTGAAAGCCTGATTGAGGGCACGGTGACCGATGCCTTTGGTCCTGTCATCGGCTGCACAGTGATGGAGAAAGGCACATCAAACGGTACTGTCACCGACTTTGATGGCAACTTCAAGTTGAATGTCCAGCCAGGCAAGACGCTTGTCTTTAGCTATATCGGCTTCTTGAACGTAGAGTTGCCGGCAGCCCAAGGCATGCAAGTTGAGTTGAAAGAAGACAGCAAGCAGTTGCAGGAAGTGGTGGTGACGGGTTATACCACCCAGCGCAAGGCTGACCTGACTGGCGCTGTCTCTACTGTGAATGTCGATGAACTGGCCAAGCAGAACGAGAACAACCCCGTCAAGGCGTTGCAAGGTCGTGTTCCTGGCATGAACATTTCCGCCGACGGTTCGCCGTCAGGCTCTGCCACCGTCCGCATCCGTGGTGTCGGTACGCTGAACAACAACGACCCTCTTTACATTATTGACGGTGTGCCGACGAAGGCCGGCATGCACGAACTCAATGGCAACGACATCGAGAGCATCCAGGTGCTCAAGGACGCTGCCTCGGCCAGTATTTATGGTTCGCGTGCCGCCAATGGTGTGATCATCATCACCACCAAGCGAGGCAAGGAGGGAAAGGTGAGAATTGACTTCGACGCCAGCGTTGCCGTACAGACCTATGCCCACAAGATGGAAGTGCTGAATGCCAAGGAGTTCGGACAGGTGATGTGGCAGGGCTATGTCAACGACGGCTTGGACCCCAACAGCAACGGCCTGGGCTACACCTACGACTGGACCTACAATCCCCAAGGTCATCCGGTGCTCAACAACATCACGATGAGCAAATATCTTGACAGGGCTGCCACCACTCCTGCGGCAGACACCGACTGGTTTGACCAGACCACCCGCTCGGGATTGATACATCAGTATAACGCATCGTTGAGCAATGGCTCTGAGAGAGGGTCGTCGTTCTTCTCATTGGGTTATTATAAGAACAAGGGCATCATCAAGCAGTCCGACTTTGAGCGCTTCTCCGCCCGTATGAATTCAGAATACAAGTTGGTGAAGATTGGCGACCGCAACATTGTGACCGTGGGCGAACATTTCACTCTCAACCGTACCAGCGAGGTGCAGGCACCCGGCGGCTTCCTCGAGAATGTGTTGCAGTTCAACCCCTCATTGCCCGTGCGCACCATCAACGGCGACTATGCCGGGCCGGTGGGAGGCTACCCCGACCGCGAGAATCCCGTGGCACGTCTGGATCGCAACAGTGACAACCGTTATGTCTATTGGCGCACCTTCGGTGATGCATACATCAACATCAATCCTGTCAAGAACTTCAATATCAAATCGACGTTCGGACTTGACTACGCACAGAAAAAGCAGCGCATCTTCACCTATCCTATTACAGAAGGCACCGTGGCCAACTCCATCAATGGTGTGGAGCCCAAGCAGGAGCACTGGGCCAAGTGGATGTGGAATGCCATCGCCACCTATAACCTGGAGATTGGCAAACATCGTGCCGATGCCATGGTGGGTGTGGAGGTCAACCGTGAAGACGACGAATGGTTCAGCGCCAAGCAATATGACTTCGTGGTGCTCAACCCCGACTACATGTGGCCTGACGCTGGTGTGGGAGAGTCGGAGGCTTACGGCTCCGGTGAAGGTTATACGCTGACCTCATTCTTCGGCAAAGCCAACTACACCTACAATGACCGTTATCTCGCCAGCCTCACGCTGCGCCACGACGGCAGTAGCCGCTTTGGCCGCAACAGCCGTTACGGCACCTTCCCCTCGGTGAGTGCTGGTTGGCGCATCAGCGAGGAGCCTTTCATGCAGGATTTGCAGTGGCTCAGCAACTTGAAACTGCGTGCATCATGGGGACAGACAGGTAACCAGGAAATCTCCAATTTGGCACGATACACCCTCTTTGTGAGCAATTATGGTGAGGCTCAGTTTGGTGGCCAAAGTTATGGCACCAGCTACGACATCGCCGGCACCAATGGCGGACAGACACTGCCCAGTGGTTTCAAGCGCAACCAACTTGGCAATGACGACCTGAAGTGGGAAACCACCACGCAAACCAACGTCGGTTTTGACTTCGGCTTCTTCCACAACAGTTTGTATGGCTCTTTCGAATGGTACTTCAAAAAGACAAAAGACATCTTGGTATATATGCCGGGCATCGGCGTGATGGGCGAAGGAGCCAGCCAATGGATCAATGCTGGTGAGATGGAAAACCAAGGTATAGAGCTCAATGCTGGCTATCGCGGCAAGGTTGGTGCATTCCAATATGACATCGCCGGCAACATCGGCACCTACCGCAACGAGGTGACCAAACTGCCAGAGACCATCGCTGCCAAGGGCACTTTCGGCGGCAATGGCGTGGAGAGTGTGGTGGGACATCCTCTCGGAGCACAGGTGGGCTATGTCTATGACGGTATCTTCAAGAGCCAGGATGAGATAGACAACCACGCCTCTCAGAATGGTGCCGGACTGGGACGCATTCGCTGGAAGGACCTTGACGGAAATGGCGTAATCAACGAGAAAGACCAAAAATGGATTTACTCCCCGGTGCCTGATTTCACATGGGGTCTGAACATCTATGTCCAGTACAAGAACTTCGACTTCACCATGTTCTGGCAAGGTGTCCAGGGTGTGGATGTCATCAGCGACTTGAAGAAAGAGACCGACCTCTGGAGCGGCCTGAACATCTCCAACCTCAACAAGGGACGCAGGCTGCTTGATGCGTGGAGCCCCACCAACATGGGTAGCAACATCCCCGCCATCAGCACGATGGACAACAACAATGAGAAGCGCGTGAGCAGCTTCTTTGTAGAAGACGGCTCCTATGCCAAGCTACGCACCATACAGTTGGGCTTCAACTTCCCCACCAGCATCACCGAGAAACTCTACATGCAGCGTCTGCGCATGTATGTGTCTGCTCAAAACCTGCTCACCATCAAGGCCAAGAATTTCACGGGTGTTGACCCGGAGAACGCCAACTTCGGCTATCCTATTCCACTCAACGTGACATTCGGACTCAATGTATCATTCTAAATCATCAGACATCATGAAAACTACAATCAATATCCTCAGCGCAGCTCTTGTCGTTTGCAGTCTCTTTAGCTGCAGCGATTTCCTCGACGAGCACACACCGCAAGGCACCCTCAGCGATGAGCAGGTGAAGACCCCGGAGAATGCTGAAGCCATGGCTGTCTCGGCTTACGCCATCTTCACGACCGCCGAAGACATCAACTCCTCCTTCTCCATGTGGAACTTCGATGTCCGCAGCGACGACGCCTACAAAGGCGGTAGTGGTACAAGCGACGGCGACGTGTTCCATCAGCTGGAGGTTCAGCAAGGTGTGCTGACGACCAACTGGAACATCAATGACATGTGGGTGCGACTTTACAACAGCCTTTCACGTGTCAACAGCGCCATCTCACTGCTCAACTCATGCGATGACAGTTTTGCGATGAAGCAGCAACGCCTGGCAGAGATGAAGTTCCTTCGCGCCTATGGACACTTCCTGCTGAAACGACTCTACAAGAACATCCCATTCGTGGTCAACGAGAACCTGACTTACGACGAGTATAATGAACTTTCCAACAGGACTTATACCAATGATGAAGGTTGGCAACTGATTATCGACGACTTGATGGAAGCGTACAACACGCTGCCACAAACACAGTCCGACAAGGGACGGCCCACCAAGGCTTCTGCAGCGGCATTCCTCGCCAAGGTATATCTCTACAAAGCTTACCGCCAGGACGATGCCAACAGCAACCAAGTGACGGAAATCAACCGTCAGGACTTGGAGAAAGTCATTGAGTTCACCAATCCTGCCCTTTACTCCAATTATGGACTGGAAGACGACCTTCACAACAATTTCCGACCCGAAGAGCAATATGAGAATGGCAAGGAGAGCCTCTGGGCCATCCAATACTCCCGTAACGACGGCTCCACCTACGGCAACCTCAACTGGAGCTATGGCCTGATACCTCCAAACATTCCTGGCGCCACCGATGGAGGCTGCGACTTCTACAAACCGAGCCAGAACTTGGTGAATGCCTATCGCACCGGTGCTGACGGCCTGCCCCTCCTCGACACGTTCAACGAAAAGGACTACGACAAGTCAACCGACAACGCCGACCCTCGCCTGTTCCTTACCATTGGCATACCGGGACTCCCCTATATGTTCAACAAGAACTACATGATGGAGGAGACCAGCATCTGGAGCCGTTCCAACGGACTGTATGGCTACAATGTCACGCTGAAACAGAATGTTGACCCCGCTCTGATTGACGTTTACCTCATCAAGGGCTCTTACTGGGCAAGTTCGATGAACCGCATCGTCTTCCGCTATGCCGATGTCTTGCTGGAGCGTGCAGAGGCATACGCACAGTTGGGACAAGCCGACCAGGCCATCAACTTGGTCAACCAAGTCCGCACCCGTGCCGCAGGAAGCACCCAAATGATTGGCGGCTATCAGAGCCAATATGGTGTGAAGATGTACATCACCAACTACAAGGGAAGCTATTCCAAGGAAGACGCCGTCAAAATCGTGAAGATGGAGCGTCGCCTGGAAATGGGCATGGAGTGCGAGCGCTTCTTCGACCTCGTGCGCTGGGGTGACGCCGCCACCGTGCTCAACAAGTACTATGCAGAAGAAATTGACAACTGCGCCATCTACAACGGAGCACATTTCACTGCCAACAAGGACGAGTACCTGCCCATCCCATTCGAGCAAATCTCTGCCTCCAACGGGCACTACACACAGAATATAGGTAACTGGTAAAACGAAATACAGAAAACGGTATGAAAACAAAGATATTCAACATCATAGGCGTCATCTGCATGGTTTGTGGCTTGGCTGCCTGCTCCGACGACAACGTCAGCGACCTCCAGCTTGGCGGCGACTGCTTGGTTGAGGCTTTCGCCCTTGACAACTACGAGGGGAACATCGACCTTGCATCACGCAGCATCGTGGTACGTCTGCCTGAAGTCTATGAGACGTCTGCCATGAAAGTGACCCAGCTCACCCTCTCCAATGGCTCCGCATGCAATGTGCAGCAAGGAGAGACACTCAACATGGATGCGGCAAAGGTGCTGCACGTCACCAATGGCGACGTGTTCCTCGACTGGACTGTCTCCGTGCTGCACGACGAAGCACGCATCACACAGTTTGTCATCAACGACATCTATATGGGAACCATCGACCAGGACTCGAAGACCATCACCGTCTATGTGCCTGCCTCAATCGGCCTCACAAACCTGGTGCCAACCATCACCTACAGCGCCAATGCCACCATCACCCCGGCATCGGGAGTGGCACAGGACTTCTCGCAGCCTGTCACTTACAAGGTGACCAACAACTCTGCCGAGAGCATCTACACCGTCAAGGTGATAGCCATCGACAAGCCGTCTGCCCTCTTCATTGGCTCCACGCCAACGATGAACGACCTCGACCCCGAGGCCAAGACCGCTTGTGAATGGATGCTGGGCAACGTGCCCAATTCGCTCTACGCCTCTTTCGCAGACATCGAAGCAGGTACCGTTGACCTCTCTGAATGCAAGGTCATCTGGTGGCACTATCACGTGGACGGTGGCGTGGATGGACACGATGTCTTCGCTGCAAAGGCTACCGACGCACTCGCTGCCAAGAACCAGTTGCGCTCATTCTATGAGAATGGTGGAGCCTTCTTCCTCACCCGTTATGCCACCAACTTGCCGTCATTCATCGGAGTGACCGGCGATGACGAGTGGACAACGCCCAACAACTGCTGGGGTCAGAATGAGGATGGCGCAGAACTCTGTGGAGGCCCCTGGTCATTCCGCATCTTCGACGGCAAGAACGACCATCCTCTCTGGCAGAACCTCATCGCTGGCGACAATCCCAACGAGGTGTACTGCACCGATGCAGGATATCACATCACCAACTCAACGGCACAGTATCACATCGGAACCGACTGGGGTGGCTATGACAACCATGACGCATGGGAAGCCCGTACAGGAGGCAAAATCCTCGGTGTGGGAGGCGATGGAGCTGTCGTGGCTTGGGAGTATCCCGCACAGGCCGGAAAGGGCGGCATCATCTGCATTGGCTCTGGATGCTATGACTGGTATTCATACACCTTTGAGGCTGGCTACTCTGAGAATTTCCATCGCAACATCGCGATCATTACACAGAACGCATTCAATTACTTAATGAAATAATACGAGATTATGAGACCTACAATAATATTTTCTCTGTTCGCAATGATGCTGTCAGCCTCCGCGCTGACGGCATGCAGCAGCGACGATTTCAGTGGCGACCCTTCGAAAGACTGGACAGGCACAACCACCTTTTTCAATTCCACTGACGAGAATGGCTTCTCCACTTATTACAATCCTACCATAGGACGTTGTGGCGACCCCATGCCCTTCTACGACCCAAAGGCGGGCGAGTTCAAGGTGCTCTACTTGCAGGAGTATGACAACAATGCCACCTACAACTATCATCCCATCTGGGGGGTATCGACAAAGGATGGCGCCACGTATGAATCTCTGGGTGAGGTGCTGTCCACCGGCACCACTTCGTTGGAGCAGGATGCCGCCCTCGGCACTGGCTGCGCCATCTACAATGAGAAAGACGGACTCTATTACATCTATTACACAGGCCATAATCCCAACTGCAAGAACGTGGAGGCCGTGATGCGTGCCACGTCGCCCGACTTCAAGACATGGACCAAGGACAATGCATGGATGCTCAAGGGCGATGACTATGGCTACTCACCCGTGGATTTCCGCGACCCTCAGATTTTTGTCGCAGAGGATGGACAGTACCACATGGTGATTTCCAGCAACTTGAAATTTGCTGAGTTTGCCTCAAGTGACCTGAAGACATGGAAACACGTCGGACAGTTCCCGATGATCTGGGACCGCATGCTCGAATGCCCCGACATTTTCAAGATGGGCAACTACTGGTACTTGGTCTATAGCGAGGGATACAGGGCCAGCTGGAGCCGCAAGGTGAAATACATGATGGCCACTACCTTTGAAGGCCTGAAGGCTTGCTTCAACGACCCCGGTGCCAACTGGCCGAAAGATGGTCATGAGGGAATATTGGACAGCCGCGCCTTCTATGCTGGAAAAACGGCCTCCAACGGCACTGACCGCTTCATCTGGGGATGGTGCCCCTATCGCACAGGGTCAACCATTCACGAGAAGAACATCAATGTGGGAGCCGGCGGAGAGCCCAACTGGTCGGGCGCATTGGTATGCCACAAAATCATCCAGCACAGCGACGGCACGCTGACGCTCGGCGAAGTGCCTGCCATGGCTGCCAAATACAACAAGTCGCAGGATGTGAACGTGATGGATTCAAAGGGCTTTGCCAATGGCACCTTGTCAGGAGATGGCGCATTCGTGCTCTACAATCGTTTGGGAACACACAACCACATCAAGTTTGACGTGAAGACTTCCAACAACTGGGACAAGTTCGGCATCTCGTTGGTGCGTGGCACCGACTCCGAGACATACTACACCATGGTGGTGAATCCTGAGGGAGAGGATGTGCGCAAAGTGAACTTCGAACAGGAAGGACCTAAGGGCAAGGGATTCATCGAAGGTATCGATGGCTATGTCTTCAGACGTCCGGCAGACAATGTTTACCATATCGACATCTACACCGACAACTCGGTGATGGTGATGTATATCAACGATGTATGTGCATATACCAACCGCATCTATGGCATTCAGAAAAATTGTTGGAGCATCAACAACTATGGTGGCAGCATCACCGTTTCTGATGTCAAGGTCAGCCAGTATTAATCTCTTTACGCTTTAGAAATATAGTCAAAACGCCTACGGGGTTGTGGAACCGAGGAGTGCTTGCGTGCCAGTCGCATCTCTTTTCCTTCCTAACTCCGGGGCGTTTTTTTTGATTTCGGGAATTGATTGAAAAATCCGATATTTTGGAAAATCGGGTATTGCTTTTCAATTAGTTACAAGACTGTTATGGGGTGATTTGGATGATGTAAGGAATATTGTTTCTACCCTTGCTCCATATTTGTACATAAAAAATAGAACACGATGGGTGTCACCAGTGTGCTGGTGGATAAGAGGCATGGTTTCAAGGAAGTGAAAAAAGAGTAGTGCTTAAATCCCCAAACCGTCCAAGGCTTCAAGCAAGGCGTGGGGGCGGTTGGTCTCTATGCGCACCGATTTCTTGCACCCCGCATTTTCTCCGGCAAGCACGTCGCGCTCGCTGTCGCCTATCATGTAGGAGGCGCTGAGGTCGATGTTCCAATCGCGGGCGGCTTGAAGCAGCATGCCGGGGGCGGGCTTGCGGCAGTCGCATTTGATTTTGTATTCCTTTCGCTCCTCGGGGTAGCCTCCGTCGGGGTGGTGGGGGCAGTAGTAGATGGCGTTGACGTAGGCGTGCTCCTTGCCTAACATGGTCTCCAACGTGGCATGGATGTGCTCCAACTCCTCGATGCTGCACAGGTTGCGGGCAATGACGGGTTGGTTGGTGACGATGACGGCGAGATAGTCGCTCCTGTTGATGCGGCGGATGGCCTCGGCGGCTCCCTCCACCAACTGCAGTTGTTCGGGACGGTGGAGCAAGTGCACCTCTTTGGTGATGACACCGTCGCGGTCGAGGAAGACTGCGGGGCGGGGATGCTGCTTGTTGCGCCGTGCCACCGTGCCTTGGCGCATGTCACGGCACACGGCCTCGTAGCGGTCGGGTGTTCCCATGTCCTTGATGTATTCAAACGACACGTAACCATAGAGGCGCAGTCCGTCATGGAGGCATCGCGGCAGGATGTCCTTTTCTATGTGGCTTTTCACGCCGGGTTCGATGCGTTGCAGCACGTTGGGACTGAGAATGAAGAGCGATGCGTTGACCATGTTGCGGCACACCAGGTTTTCTGGATGTGGCTTCAGCAGGAAGCGGCGCACTCTTCCCTCTTCATCGATGTCCACCACGTCGGAGTCGTAGGGATGGTCGTTGGGGTGGATGAAGAGTGTCGCGTCGGCTTGCTTGTGGCGGTGGTAGTCGAGCATGGCGTGCATGTCGATGTCCATGATGGTGTCGCCGTAGAAGACGAAGAAATCCTCGTCTATTTGTTCCCGCAGACTTCCCAATGCTCCGGCTGTTCCCAAAGGTTGCTCCTCTTGGAAATATTCGATGTGTGCGCCCCAACGGCTCCCGTCGCCGAAATGCTGTCGGATGTGCTCACCCAAGTGTCCGATGATGAAAATGAAGTCCTTGAAGCCGTAACGCAGGGCAAGGAGCACCTCGTGCTCGATGATGGGCTTGCCCTCCACCGGAATCATCGCTTTGGGAATCTCGCTGTTGACCGAGGCGATGCGTGTGCCTTTGCCTCCGGCAATGATGACTACTTTCATGGCTTCTTGTTTTTGTATTTGCTGGCGAAGAGGTTTTCCTCCACGATGCAGCAGATGATGTGTCCGATGAGGGTCTGGCATTCCTGGATGCGTGGGGTGGAGGAGCTTGGGATTTTCACCACGATGTCCCAGTCGTCCATCAGGCTGGGCTTGGCACCCACCAAGGCCACGGCCGTGACCCCCAATTGCCGGCACATCGGCAGGCTTTCCACCAAGTTGCGGGAGTTGCCGGAGGTGGAGATGCCGATGAAGACGTCTCCCTTGACGGCGTTGGCTTGCAATTGTCGTGAGAACACTTTCTCATAACCGTAGTCGTTGGCGATGGCGGTGATGATGGAGGTGTCGGTGGTCAATGCGATGGAGGGGATGGCAGGTCGGTCGAAATAGAACTTGCTCACCATCTCTCCGGCCATGTGCTGAGCGTCGGCTGCGCTGCCTCCGTTGCCGGCCCATATCACTTTGTTGCCTCTGCGGTAGGCCTCGGTGCAAATGTCGGCGATGCGGGCGATGGCCTCCATGGCCGCTGGGTTGTCAAGGAGTGCGCTTTTCACACGCACCGACTCGGCGATGTGTTGTCGGGTAGTCTCTATGCTGCTCATTTCTTGTAAATTGCTACTTTGTCTGTGGGATATATTTTCCATCCGTGGGCACCGCTGTCGGTGAAGTTGAAGGGCATGGTGAAGCCGCTGAGAGCGGACAGGGCGGTGGCCACGGCTTGCTTGCGTGTGGGTGGGACGATGAAGATGATGAAGCCGCCACCGCCGGCCCCAGATACCTTGCCGGCTTTCGCTCCGGCGGCCATGGCCACGTCCATCGCTTCCTGGATGACGGGGTTGGTGATGTGTGTGGCCATCTTCTTCTTGTTTTCCCATCCCTCGCGGAGGATGGAAGCCAGCGTGTCGATGTCGCCGCGAAGGAGGGCGTGTTTCGTGTCGATGGCGCTTTGCTTGATTTTGTGCATCGCCTCGACAGCAGGGGCGTCGCCTTGGCGTGTGTTGCGCATCTGCTCCTCGATGATGGTCGCCGACTCACGCGACCTGCCTGTGAAATAGAGGAGCATGGATGCTTCCAGCTCATCAACAATCCACCTCTTGATTTTCAAAGGGTTGACAATCACGATGTCATCGCGGTGGAACTCTATGTAGTTGAACCCCCCGAATGTGGCGGCAAACTGATCTTGCTTGCCACCGCTTAATTGCAGGTCCTTGCGTTCTATTTCGTAGGCCAGCATCGCCACGTCGTAGTCGCCGAGGGGAAGGCTGAGCCACTCCACGAATGCCTTGATGATGCACACCACCATGGTGGACGAAGTGCCCAAACCGGAACCGGCGGGGGCGTCGCTGTAGGTGGTGATGTCAAACGACAATGGCTCCAGGTCGTAGTCGCGCACAATCCTGTTGTAAACGCCTTTCACCAAGATGGCCTTGCCGTCGATTTCCAAGTGGGTGGTGGTGGGGTGTGTCTCTTCCACCCCGGTGTCGTATGAGTGGATGGTGATGTGTTGGTCGTTGGTCTCCTCGATGGTACAATAGGCGTGGAGGTTGATGGTGGCGTTGAGCACCAATCCGCCGTAAAGGTCGCTGTAGGGCGACACGTCGGAACCTCCACCGGCCAACCCTAACCGTAGAGGGGCTTTGCTTCTGATGGTCATAGATGGTTTTTAATGCTTTTTATAATAAAAACCATCATTTGGATGATTTATTGCATTATTGCCGCATGTTTTTCCAAATAATGCTTTGCCATAAAGTATGAAAGTGGATATGATGGTATTGCTTATAATTCTTCTGCCACGGCGAGGTCCATGCCGCGCCAGACAAGGATGAGGCGATGAAGTTGGGTGTGACCAATGGTGCGCTCCACTGCGACGCTGCGGGCATAGCGGGTGAGCTGCTCGATGGCTGTCTCACGGGCGGCAGACACCTCGGCATCGGTGGCCTTGGAGGAGAGGTACTTCAGTTCAAGCACGTATGAATGCTCGATGTCGGGGTAGATGCCGAGCATGGGCTGCAAATAGATGTCGGCATAGCCGCCCACGGCCACTTGACCATCAAGGGGCAAGCGGGGTTTCACACCGGCATCGAGTTCGGAGATGGGGAGGTAGGAACTGCTCATGCATGTCTGGGAGAGGGTGAAGCCGTGGACGAAAGCTTCGCCCTTTTGCAGGTCGCGCTGTGAGGCGAAACGCTTGAGCGTAACAGACATATACTCAAAGAAGGGTCGCCAGTCGCCGTCGTATGCCATATTCTCCAACAGGAGGCTGCGCTGCCAGTCGTCCATGGAGAGTTCGTTGTCGCGATAGGCTTCTGTCAAATATCCGTATATCTGCTCGCGAACCACCTGATTGGGGATGCGGAACACGATCTGCCCCCGACGAGTGCCTGCGATGGTAAGCATTCCGAAATAGTAGAGCAGCGAGACAAAGTTGTCCGGCTGGGTGATGGTCTCCGAGGGGAAGGAGTCCTTGAGTCTGGCAGTGATGCCGCCCGTTTCCACGATGTGCTGGATGACGGAAGCGTCGTGTTGGAAG
>CADBBP010000080.1:13403-27933 GCA_902792855.1 uncultured Prevotellaceae bacterium | reverse complement strand
CAGGACGACGAAAGGCTCGGTGGTGTCGAGACGGGCATAGACGCCGAAGGGCTCCAGCACGCCGTCTTCGTCAAGTCTGAGGAAGCCCCATTGGCCGTCGTGACAGGCAAGCACATAGTCGCCTTTATATAGAGGTACGCGTGCGTAAGCACCCCGCAGCATGTCGGTGAGTGGTGACGGGCGATAGGCCACCTCGCCGCTGCCGGTGAAGACCACTTCTCCCCGGGCCTCCACGAGGACGGGGGTGTGAGCCGGCACGGCCTCCAAAGGTTCGGATGACAAAGCGGCCAGGACAACGATGATGGTCAAAAGGATTTTTCTCATTTCATACAAGGATTGTTTTCAAGGATGCAAAGATAAGCACATTTTCCACTACGACACACATTCTCATGGATTTTACTGACAAAAAGACCCCTTTGGCTGAATCTTTTTTCCACTTTCCACTCTTTTTCCATATCTTTGCATCAGAAAACAACCCATGAAAAGGGAAAGACGAACAACTAACCCCTCACGCTTATGACCCACAAATACACTGTGCTTTCAATAGTTCCATGCACGGCCCGCAGCAACGGACGCAAACAACATCACAACATCCGTTAGAACGCCACATGGGAAAGAAAAACATCAAGGAGAACTTGGTGTACCTCGTCATCTGGATTCTCCTCGCACTCACACCCATCCTCAGCATGATGCTAAGGATAGCCGACGACAGCAGCATGTCGTTCAGCTGGCATGAGGTGACACGCTCATGGCGCGTCTTCGTGCCCTACTTCATCGTGTTCCTCATACACAACTACTTGGCGGCTCCGCTGCTCATCTACAAGAAGAAAAGCTTGCTCTACTTGGCACTCACGCTGAGCATCATCTTCGTATTCCAACTCTACGAATGCAGCAACAAACCCGACAACGGGCACCGTCCACACGACTTTGCCTTCCAGCAACACCGGAAAGACTGCCCGCCGGAATTTCCCGACGAAGGATTTACACCCGGACCACCGGAAAGCACCATGGGCAATCCACCAGCCAGCCCACCACCACACCACAAACACTCGTGGTTCGAGCCAGGCCCACGCGACCATCGGGACGGCCCGCCCATCCTCTTAGGCCAGCAGAACATCGTGGCGCTCATCATCATCATCCTCATGGTAGGAATGAACCTCGGCGTGAAATTCTATTTCAAGACGTCGAAAGAGGCCAAGGCCATGGAACTGCTGGAGAAGAAAAACCTGGAGCAGCAACTGGAATACCTGAAATACCAAATCAACCCACACTTCTTCATGAACACGCTCAACAACATCCACGCCTTGGTGGACATCGAGCCGGAGGAAGCCAAGCACAGCATACTCGAACTATCGAGGATGATGCGATATGTGCTGCACGACGGGGCAAAGGGGCAAGTGCTGCTCAGAAAGGACATCGATTTTCTCAAGCACTACATCGCACTGATGAAACTGAGATACACCGACAAAGTGAGAATCAACGTCAACATGCCCGAAGACTTGGTGGACAAACTCGTACCGCCCATGCTCTTCATCACATTCGTGGAAAATGCTTTCAAGCATGGCGTGAGCTACAGAAAGGCTTCCTTCATCGAGGTGAGCATCAACACCACAGACGAGCGTGTCAACTTCTCTTGCAGAAACAGCAAGGCAGGAAACGAGAATGAAGGACCGGGAGGAGTGGGACTGGCAAACACCCGACAGCGCCTCGAACTCATCTACGGCAACGACTACACACTAAACATCGACGACGGAGAGGACATCTACCAGGTGAACCTCGACATCCCCTTTCTCACTCCAGAACAAAACAAAGCTTAGTCTTTTCACATCATCACATATAAACAACCTAACACAACAACCATGATCAAATGTTTGGCTATCGATGACGAGCCGCTGGCACTGCGACAGTTGGCTGCATATATCAACAAAATACCATTCCTGCAACTCGTGCAGGCATGCGAGAGTGCTCTCGAAGCACGAAAGGTAATGGAAGAGGAGATGGTGGACGCCATCTTCGTGGACATCAACATGCCCGACCTCAACGGAATGGAGTTTGTCAAGTCGCTCGCCGCACCACCTCTCGTCGTCTTCACCACCGCCTATTCCGAATATGCCATCGACGGCTTCAAGGTGGATGCCGTGGACTACCTACTCAAACCTTTCGGACTGGATGACTTCCGACGGGCTGCAAACAAGGTGAAGGCGCGTCACGAACTAATCAACGCTGCCGCCACGCCAACGGCCACCTTGGAGGAGAGCGACAACACGCTCTTCCTCAAGACCGAGCACCGGGTGGTGCGCGTGGACATCGACAAGATACGCTACATCGAGGGAATGAGCGAATACCTGCGCATCCATTTCGAAGGCGAGAGCCGCCCCCTCACCGTGCTGCTGAGCATGAAGAAAATAGAGGAGCGACTGCCGAACAACAGTTTCATGCGCATTCACCGCTCCTACATCATCAACCTGAAAAAGATACAAGAAGTAAACAAAAACCGCGTCATCATGGACGCCGACACCTACCTCCCCATCGGAGACCTCTACCGAGAAGCCTTCAACAACTACCTCACCAGCAAGTTTTTAGGGAAATAGAAAAAAAGATAGTGGCCATAGTGCCTATAGATACTATAGTCACTATGGCCACTATGGCTACTATAGCCACTATAAAACCTATAGCTTGAGCTTATAGCTCAGGCCCACCACATGGCGGTTGGGTTCATTGTCGGAGTCGTTGTCCACTCGCTGATAGCGGTAGTAGAGGCCCATGGAGTTTTTCTTGTTGATTTTCCAATCAGCCCCGGCGGTGAAGCGGATTTTCTCCAAGTTCCAGGCATTGAAAGCCTCCACACTGACGTATGGTGTGGCGGGAATGCCGGAGAGTTTGTACTCACCCATCAAACGGCTGCGCAGCACGTTCTTGCCCTTTCCACGGTAGGTGTGCTCCTCGCCATCCCAGCCGCCCTCGTAGGCTTGCAACTCGTCGTTCCACACATAGCAATAACTCCACCGCTGGTCCACGGTGTATTCCGGCCGATAGGTGTATTGCCACCTTTCACGCAGCGACAACTCCAAGCGGTTGATTTTCCAACTACCAGTGAGCGAGACATTGAAACGGTGCCTCACCCCCCAATATTCAGCGCATTTCTTCGGGTCGCCCACATTCACGCGCCCTTTCTGAACCTTCCCGTCATCCTCGTCAAAATAGGAAATGCGCTCATTGTTGTCGTAGAGGAAGGTGTAACCGGCGGAGGCCTTGAGCCAGGGGAGCAGTTTGTAGCCAACCGAGAGCCCAGCCGACCAACGGTCCACTGTCTTCACATCGTCGCGGGTGCGCATCTCTGCCTCCACACCCACAGTGAATTTTTTGTCTATCTTCTTCACAGCCTCCAAGGAGAGTTCCGTGCCGAAGTCATCGCCATCGTCCTGGGCAAAGCCCGCCAAGGGAGCCATTGCGATGGTCAGGAAAAGGATTGTCTTTCTCATCTTCTTTTGATTGATTTTTTGATTGGTTTTTAAGGATTTTAAGGACTTTAAGGACTATAAGGACTTTAAGGACTTTAGGGACTTTAAGGTCTCCTAAGCGTCGAGGATTTCGGACTGCTTGAGTTTTACTTTTGAGTCAATGGAATTGAATGCCATTTGTTGTTCGTTCCTGTAATACACCTTGACCACGGCCATGTCGCGCAGCAAGTCAAGGCCGCCCACCTCCACTCTGATGATGTCGAGGCCAGTGCGCTTCTTCAAGTCCTCAATAAGCTCCTCACGCCGGTCAGGACGGATGAGTTCGATGCGGTCGTACTGGATGAGTTTGCAGGGCACCATTTTGAGCACACGCTCGCAGAACCACACACACAGTATGATGAGCAGGTCGGTGAGCACCAGTTCCACGATGGGCATGGTTGAGGCGAGAGCATTGACAACGGAGAGGCAAAGCACGATGAAAAGATAAGTCATCTCCCTTACCGGCATGGCATCGGTGCGGTAACGCATGATGCTGAAAATGCCAAACATACCGATGCCCACGCCTATTCCGGTCTTTCCCTTCATGTCCTCGAGCACGAAAATCATGAAGAAGACGATGAAGAAGATGGCCACACCGATGAGCATGAAAGTGAAGAAGAAGTCTCGCCGCTTGCTCTTGGGATAATAGAGATACTTGACGATGACCCAGTTGACCAATACACATACGAAAAATCTAACCAGCATTTGCAGGTATTCCGCAGAGATGAAATTGAGGATGGTTTGCATTATTGTGAGTTTTTTGGGTTTTGTCTTTTTTGTTTTTGGGGGGATGGAGTCTATAGTTCCTATAGTTTCTAAAGGCATGATAGCCTATTGCCCTTGCACCGAGGCTGCGATTTTCTTGATGTCGATGAGTTTGGGCTTGAAGCGGTTGACCTGCAGGTGATGGTTGGTGAGCGCGGAGCCCATGCAGTATTTGCTGAAGCCGTGGGGGAAGACGCGAAGTTGTCGCAGCATCTCCAAGACAGGTGAGTAACACAGGCCGTCGCGCTTGAGTTCCACGATGACGAGCGGGGCCATGTGTTGCTTTTTGCCGGTGACGAGGTTGTGGAACTGCAAGTTGGTGTCTATGGTGAGCCGCTCCGTGCGCGCCTTGTTGACGAGCGTGATGCGGTCAAATTCGTTTTGGATGGCCGGCATGAGCGTCTCCGGCTCGTAGCGCAGGTGCTTGGCAAGGAATTCCAACTTCACCTCGTCGTCAAGCCCCATGTCTGTCACCTCCATGCGTTTCTTTTTCGTCCGCCCGCGGTTGTTCTTGGTCTTCACCTCCATGAACTGCAAGTTGGAACTGACGTAGGTGCGGAAGCGCAGCTTCTGCCGTCCGGCATGCCCATGCTGGTGCTGGTAGTACATGTCGTAGTCGAGGGTGTCGTAATAGGTGGTGTTGTAGCGCATGTTGCGCTGACCGTCGATTTCCTGTGCCATGTAGTCGTCCATGGCCATTTCGAGCAAGGTCCTCAAAACCGGCATGGTGGTGACAAACTTCGTGTCGATGCGGTTCATCAGGCGTATGCCGCTCATCTCGTCGAGCGAGATTTTATCGAAATTGGCAAGGATTGCTTCCATGACATTTATGGTTTTTATTGATTTCTGAGGACGTGGAGGAAACCTCGTCTCGTATTAATAACGCAAAAGTAGTGTGAAAAGTATTTTCTGGAAATTAATATCAACCAACGAGCATCTTTTTTCAGCAAAATGGCGCCAGGGTCAATGGAGGCCCCGGCGCCAAGAAGTGCTATTGTCCGTCTTGTAGCCTGAATGGGTGGGTTATTTCACGTCACCCACCTGGATGAGGTATTCGGCTATCTGCACGGCATTGAGGGCGGCGCCCTTGCGTATTTGGTCACCGCTGAGCCACAGTGTGAGGCCGCAGTCGTCGGCCAAGTCCTTCCTCACGCGGCCCACATAGATGTCGTCGTGACCGGCGGTGTCGAGCGGCATGGGATAGACGAGTTGGGCGGGGTCGTCGCACAGTGTGCAGCCGGGGGCGGCGGCGATGGCAGCCTGTGCCTGCTCCACGCTGATGGGCTGCTCCGTCTCTATCCACACGCTCTCGGAATGGGAGCGGAGCGACGATACGCGCACACAAGTGGCGGAGCAACGCACGTCGGAGTGCATGATTTTGCGCGTCTCGTTATACATCTTCATCTCCTCCTTCGTGTAACCGTTGGGCTGGAACACGTCAATCTGAGGAATGACATTGTAGGCCAGTTGATAGGGGAATTTCTTCACGGTCACGGGGCGATGCTCCACAATCTCGCGGTATTGCTGCTCCAACTCTGCCATGGCGGCAGCACCGGCACCACTCGCGCTCTGGTAGCTCGACACGTGGATGCGCTTGATGTGGGAGAGTTGCTCCAAGGGTTGCAGCACCACAACCATCATGATGGTCGTGCAGTTGGGATTGGCGATGATGCCACGAGGACGGTTGAGGGCATCGGCGGCATTGCATTCCGGCACCACGAGGGGTACGTCGTCGTCCATGCGGAAGGCACTGGAGTTGTCTATCATCACAGCACCATGGCGGGTGATGGTGTCTGCAAACTCCTTCGACGTGCCGGCACCGGCCGACGTGAAGGCGATGTCAATACCTTTGAAGTCGTCATTGTGCTGCAAGAGTTTCACCTCATGCTCCACACCCTTGAACATATACTTGGTCCCCGCACTACGGGTGGAACCGAAAAGAACCAGTTCATCGATGGGAAACTTGCGCTCCTCGAGCACACGCAGAAATTCCTGACCCACGGCGCCGCTGGCGCCTACTATCGCTACTTTCATTTTTGCTTTCTTTATTATAAATATGTTAGCGGTTGCAAAAGTACTACTTTTCAACCTAAAATATGCAAAAAAGAGTGCTTTTTCATCTTTTTTAGGTATTGCACACATGCTGGGAAAGGCGTACCTTTGCAGACGAAAAAGTAAATATGATTCATAATGTTTGTGTATAGTGTTGATTGTCAGAGGGGAAGTCTTCGCCCGTAGTGATACGCGCCACCCACTGGCAATTATTTCATCCACCATCCCAATCTTTTTCCTTTCCATTCTTGTTTGCAAGGCACGACCAAACCACTTCCGAAAAAAAACGTGGTTTTTCCCCACCATGTCAGATAAATGTGTTATCTTTGCAAAACAATGAAAATCCTTACCTTTTTGCTGGCCTTGGCCGGCAGCCTGTCTTTGTGTGCGCAGTCCCCCTCCGTGACCTGGGACCGCCATAGTCTGCTTATCGACGGACATCGCGTGGTGCCCGTGATGGGCGAAGTGCATTACAGCCGCATTCCCGCCGCCGAATGGGCAGCCGAGGTGCGCAAGATGAAGGAGGGCGGCGTCACCATCGTCGCCACCTACGTGTTCTGGAACCATGTGGAAGAGCAGGAAGGCATCTTCGACTGGAGCGGTCAGCGCGACCTGCGCACCTTCCTCGAAGTGTGCCGGAGCGAACAGATGCCCGTGGTGCTGCGCTTGGGACCCTTCTGCCATGGCGAGGTGCGCTGCGGAGGCATCCCCGACTGGGTGTTCCGCAAACAAGTAGCCGTGAAGGCTGACGACGGGACCCCCACCCTGCGCTCCCTGAAAGTGCGCACGGAGGACCCGGAGTTCCTGCGCTGCGTGGAGCGCCTCTACCGCCAGATTTTCACACAGGTGCAAGGGCTGCAGTGGAAAGACGGCGGCCCCGTCGTGGCGGCACAGTTCGACAACGAATACCGGGGGCACGGCAGTTACCTCCTCGCCCTGAAGCACATCGCGCAGCGCATCGGCTTCGACCTGCCCTTCTACACACGCACCGGATGGCCCCAACTGCGCACGCCCGTGCCTTTCGGCGAGATGCTCCCCCTCTATGGCGACTACGCCGACGGCTTCTGGGACAAGGAGACCAAGGAGGGTGCCGGCAACTACTGGAAGGCATTCCATTTCAAGGCTTTCCGCAGTTCCACAGCCATCGGCACCGACCTCCTGGGCAAGCAAGAAGAAAAGACCGACAAGGGCGATGACGACTATCCGTACTTCACCTGTGAACTTGGTGGCGGCATGGTGACCTCCTATCACCGCCGACCATACATCTACCCCCATGACGCCCTCGCCCTCGCCGTGGTGAAGTTAGGCAGCGGCAGCAACCTTTTAGGCTACTACATGTATCACGGCGGCACCAACCCCGAGGGACACCTCACCACGCTCAACGAGACACAGCGCACACTCGCCACCGCCAACAACGACCTCCCGGTGAAGAGTTATGAATTTCAAGCACCCTTAGGGGAGTTCGGCCAGCGTTCCGGCAGCTACTATCTCCTCCGCCCCCTCCACCTCTTCCTCCACGACTACGGCGAGACGCTCGCTCCCATGGAGGCCCATTTCCCCGACAACGGCGAGCCTGCCAAGGGTGACAACAGCCACCTGCGATGGAGTTGGCGCACCACCGACGGCAACAACGGCTCCCCCTCCGCCTTTGTCTTCGTCAACAACTACGAGCGGCTGCAAGGACTCACCGACAAATCCGGCGTGCAGTTCACCGTCAAAGGCCTCACCTTCCCAAGCCGACCCATCACCATACCTGCCGGCACGACGTGCATCTTCCCCGTGGGGGTGGAAGGCATGCGCTACGCCACCGCCCAACTCGTGGCACGTCGCGACGGCAAAGTCTATCTCATGCAGGTGGACGGCGTGCCCACCGAGATAGCCATCGACGGAAAGGTGCTGCGCAACGTCAAGGCACGTGGCACGACGCGCCCCGTTTACAAGAACATCTACCTCGTGGACACCGAGACCGCCGGCCGCCTCTTCTTGGACGATGAGCCGGTGGCCGCACCACCCGTCACCGTGAGCTACACCAAGACCGCCGAGGCCGGTCCGCAACGGCAAGTGACCCTTGGGCCGGCGAAGGTGGCGGAGGCTCCCGGCGACGCCGACTTCCAGCAGGCCGCCACCTACACCCTCTCCCTGCCCGCCGGAGCCGACAGCCTGCTGCTCGACATCGACTACCGGGGCGACTGCGCCCGCCTGTATGCCGGCGACCTGTTGCTCGACGACAATTTCTACAATGGCCGCCACTTCCAATACGGCCTGTGGCGGTTGCCTCCCGACTGTCGCACCCTCACCCTGCGCATCCTGCCCATGCCCGACAACCTCCCCGCCTATCTCCCCCGAGAGGCCGACCAAACACCTGGGGAGAAAGTCAACAACATCACACTCCTGCAACCATGAATAGAAAAGCCCTCCTCTGCGCACTCTGCGCTTGCGCCATGCTCAACGTCGGCGCACAAGAAAGCATCAACCTCGCCGGAAAATGGAATTTCACCATCGACCGCGAGAACACCGCCACACCGCCGGCAACCACCGGAGAGACCATCACGCTGCCTGGCTCCATGCTCACCAACGGCAAGGGAGACCCCGTCACACCGGAGACGAAATGGGTGGGCTCGCTCTACGACTCTTCCTACTATTTCAACCCCCACATGGAGCCCTATCGACATCCCGGGAGGATGAAATTCCCCTTCTTCCTCACACCCGAGAAGCACTACGTGGGAGCCGCATGGTACATGCGGGAGGTGACAACGCCAAAGGCTTGGAAAGGCAGGAGCATCACCCTCCACCTCGAGAGGCCCCACATCGAGACCACCGTCTTTGTCAACGGACGGGAGGTGGGACACCAGCTATCGCTCAGCGCACCCCACCAATATGACCTCACCGGCCTCTTGCGACCGGGCAAGAAGGACGTCATTGCCATCAAGGTCTATAACGGCATAGAGAACGTCTGCGTGGGACAGGACTCGCACAGCGTGACCGACCAGACACAGGGCGACTGGAACGGCATCGCAGGGCGCATCACCCTCGACACCGCACCGCTCATACACCGCAAGCGCGTGGAGACGGACATACACACCGCCACAGCGCGCATCCTCATCAACGACACCACCTACACCATCCACCTGCCCAAGCCCCTGCGCCTGTGGAGCGCCGAAAACCCGCAACTCTACACCGTCAAGGTGTGCTACAAAGGAGACTCCATCCCCGTCACCTTCGGCATGCGCGAGGTGGCCATCAAGGGGAGGCAGTTCCTACTCAACGACCAACCGATATGGCTCAGGGGAACGGTGGAGAACTGCTGCTTCCCGGAGACCGGCTATCCACCCACCGACGTGGAGGCATGGCTGAGGGTCTTCGGCAAGTGCAAGGAGTACGGCCTCAACCACGTGCGCTTCCACAGCTATTGTCCGCCGGAGGCCGCCTTCATCGCCGCCGACCAACTGGGCCTCTACCTGCAGCCCGAGGGCCCGTCGTGGCCCAACCACGGCGTGCGCCTGCGCCGCGGCATGCCCATCGACCAGTACCTGGTGGATGAGTGCAAGCGCATCATCGACACCTACGGCAGCCATCCCTCATTGGTGATGCTCGCCGCCGGCAACGAGCCCGCCGGCGACTGGGTGCCATGGGGTGCCGACTTCTGCAAGGAGATGAAGGCCTACGACCCGTCGCGTGTCTATTGCACGGCGAGTGTTGGCGGCGGATGGGCATGGGACGCTGGTTCGGAATACCATGTGAAAGGCGGAGCAAGAGGCCTCGACTGGGACCGCCACGCACCGCAAAGCAACGACAACTTCGACGAGCAGGTGAGAATCCCCCGCAATTTCAAGCCCACCGAGCAACAGCCGGAGAACACCGAACCTTACATCAGCCACGAGCAGGGGCAGTGGTGCGCCTTCCCCGACTTCAAGGAAATACCCCAATACACCGGGGCGTACAAGGCCGGCAACCTGGAAATCTTCCGAGACCTGCTGCGCGACGGGGGAATGGCCGCCCAGGCGGAAAAATTCCTCATGGCAAGTGGAAAACTGCAGACCCTCGCCTACAAATATGAAATCGAGCGCAACCTGCGCAGCCACGACTACGCCGGTTTCCAAATCCTCAGTCTCAACGACTACAGCGGACAAGGCACCGCACTCGTCGGCGTGCTCAACGTACACTGGGGCGAGAAGGGCTACTGCACTGCCGGACAGTGGAGGGAGTTCTGCTCGGAAGTCGTGCCGATGGCCCTCTTCCCGCGCTTCGTCTTCACCACCGCCGACACCGTGCGCATCGGCACAGCGCTCTACAACACCACCCTGCAAGAAGGAGGGCGCATCAACTACCTCGTCACCGGCGGAGGACGGACATGGGTACAGGGCGACACCCCTGTCGGCAGCGACATCACCTTCATTCCCAACGGTATAGAGGCCCCGGAAAAACTCACCCTCACCCTCACCGCCATGGGACACACCAACCACTATGAGTTCTGGGTCTATCCCGACCGCTTGGAGGAGCCTTCCACGGCGGGTATCCTCGTCACCGACACCCTCGACAACCGCGCTACCGATGCCTTGCGGAAAGGAGGAAAGGTGCTGCTCTGCGCCGCAGGAAAGGTGCGCCACGGCAACGACGTGAGCCACCACTACCTCCCCGTCTTCTGGAACACCAGTTGGTTCAAGATGCGACCGCCGCACACCACCGGGGCCTATATCGACAACAGCCACCCCGTGTTCGGGCACTTCCCCACCGACGACTGGCAAAACCTCAACTGGTGGGAGTTGGTGAACCGCACACAGGTGATGAACCTGGCGGAGTTCCCCGACAGCTACCAGCCCATCGTGCAGCCCATCGACACCTGGCACATTTCGAGAAAATTGGGAATGCTCATTGAGGCCAATGTCCTTGGTGGAAAACTGATGATGACCACCATCGACCTACAGCGCGACTTGGACCACCACCCCGTAGCACGGCAACTGCGCCACTCCATCCTCCAATACATGCTCTCCGACAAGTTCCAACCCGCCATCACCATCGCCCCGGAGGTCATCACCCACCTGTATGAGAAGGAGGCTCCCCGCGTGGACATGTTCACCAAGGACTCCCCCGACGAGCTGAAGCCCAAACTGAAATAGCAAGCAGAAACAGCACCTCAAAAAGCCGCCCCTTCCCGTAAGAAGAGGCGGCTTTTCATATTCGGTATGTTTCCCCGTTCTGTATGTTGCGTTGGCAACGCAACATACAAGACGGAGGAGATGCAGGAGGGCAGCTTATCTGCTTTCAATCAATGGCAGTTCAAGGGGTTCCTCCTCCGGGTCAAAGATGCCGGCGTTGGCCCACGACGTGGTGGGGCTGGAACCGTCTCCGTCCTTTAACACGCGATAGACACCCTCTTTCATCAATGTGTTGTTGGGGTCGTCGCCCTTTTCAAGCAAGACGAAACCATAGTACATGTTTTTGATGCCGTTGGAGGTTTTCGTACCAGAGATGAGCGTCGCCGCCTTGGTGGAGATGCCTTCCGATTCTCCGTTGGAAATGAAGAAGCAGGTGAAATCATCTCCTGAGCCGATGATGGCCGCCCCCTTTGCAGAGGAGGTGACTCCGCCCTTGCCACTGAAATCGAGCGTGTTCTTTTGCTTGTCCTGGTTCTCAAAGCGTATCGTTATAGCGGAATATTCCTTGCCGGGAGCCTGAGCATAGTCTTCGAAGAAGACGGCAATGAAAGGGCTTATGGAATAGGCCCCCTCGATGGTGGGAGGCGTGTTGCCAGCGTAAATGGGCATGTGCTTCCCCATCTTGTTGAGGTACTCCTCGGGGATGGAGTAAGCGAGGCGCTCGTCGTATGCCTGTGCGTAGGTGATGATGCTGTCGAGCTTTGACGCCGACACTGTGATGGTAGAGCCGTCGTTGCGCTTCACCACCACGCCCTTGAGGTTGGCCGCCTTGTCGGGAACGATGCAGTCGAACTCCGCAGCGGGAATGTTGGTCTGGGTGCCGTTGTGCTCATAGACGACGATGCCCTGCGCACGTCCCTGCATGCCTACCATGGAGAGCAACAGGGTGATGATGTATGGAAAGATGTTGCGTTTCATTTTCTCGTGATTTTGATGGTTGCACTTCCTGATTTGACGACATACACGCCTTGCGGCAAGTCGGAGAGGGTGACGATGGCATCACCGTTGGCATCGGCACGGTGGGTGGCCACGGCCTTGCCATCGGTGGCGAACACGGTGATGGCGGCCCCGGGGAGGCATCCCCTCACATGGAGGGCGTCGTGCTCACGGCTTATGGTGGGAGCCACCCTCCCGCTGAAGACCTCCTGGATGTCGAGCGGTGTGCCGTTGAGGTCGCTCATGGTGAATTTCAGCACGTCCTTTGCCGCGTAGGTAACACTGGTCTGTGTCGTCTTGAGGGTGAAGGTGGTGCCGCTCATGGTGAGTTTTGGACGGTGAGCCAGTGGGTAAGCGGTGTACATGCCATTGTTGAGCCATGCGAAGAAATATCCAGTCACCGAGTTGTTGCCGCTGCCAGGCTCCACACCCGGCTCCACGGGCGGCTCGTCCTGTGGCTGCACGCCGTCCACCTTGCAGTTGTAGCCGATGAGGTAATGTCCATAACCGTCGTAACGTTGAACGCAGACGTAATACCTGCCCGGCTCCACGTTTTTGAGGGTGAGTTTCTTCTCCTCGCCGTAGTAGGCGTCGATGCTTCCTCCGCTGTACTCCACCGTCGAATTACCGCTGAGGCTGTACATCTGCATATATAAGATGTCCAAGGTGCTGCACAAGCGGATGGTGAGTTCCACGGTGCTTTTCGACGGCACGTCGATGGCGTACCAGTCATTCTCGTCCATATCATTCGATATTGTGTAGTAGCCAAGATGGCCGGAGGTGGGTTCTCCATCAACGAGGGTCTGTGCGCTACGCCAGCTGGAGTTGGTCTCCTGGTCGCTCGCATATTCGTTCTGCTCGAACTGGTAGCTGAGGGTGTAGGCGCCTGGTCCGCTGTATCGCTGCACCTTCACAAAATATGTTCCGGCGGCCACGTCGGGAGCCTCGATTTTGTTCACAGCATCGGTGCCATTGTCCATGTAGTTGCGCTCGAAAACGAGGTTTTCGGAGGCGGCAACGTTGAGGCTCATGAAATAGATGTCGAGGTTGTCGTGCTGGGTGAGGGTGAGGGTCACCTTTCCGTCACGAGGCACGTTGATCTTGTACCAGTCGGTCTCGTCGGGGTCGTCATAATATTGGTATCCCAAATGCCCGGTGACGCTTTTGTTTCGAGGCAGTTGCGCCGCCTGTTCCCATTTGTCGTTGGGTTCGCTGTCGTTGTCGTAGGCGTTAGGCTCGAAGCGGTAGGAGAGCGAGTATTTCCCGTCGCCACCATACTGGCTGATGTGGAGGTAGTAGGTGCCGGGAGCAAGGTCGTTCACCGACAGTGTTTTCTTCTCCCCAGGAGCGGCGTCGATATAGTTATCGTATCTGCGCTGTGGCTTCTGGTCCTTGTCGAGGTAGCATAACTCCATGTAATAGATGTCAAGTTTGTTGTCGAGGCTGATGGTGAAGTGGGCGGTGCCGTCCTTGCCCACCACCACCTTGTACCAGGCATCCTTCTTTTGATTGTTCAATCCGCCGTCCACGTTCTGGCCTCCCACGATTTGGTCGCTCTCCTGCCAAGTGGTGCCGGGGGTGGGGTCGCCAGGCACACCGTTGTCATTGTCTTCAGGCAGTGGGTCGAGCGGTTTGACACTGCCAAGCTTGCTGTCGTATGCGAGGAAATAGTAGCCTTGGCCGCTGTTCCAATCCACCTTCAAATGGTAGGTACCAGCCTCTATGTTGTCAAGGGTGAGGGTGGTGAGGTTTTGGGCTATATATTTGTTACCTTTGCTGCTGGAGCCTTGATAAAGAGTGATGTATGTTAAGGAGAGGTCTCCGAATGGTTGAATGGTGAAGTTGACGGTGCCTTTGCTCGACACCTTCACCTCATAATAGTCAGTGCCGTCTCTGTCAGCCCAATATTGGTATCCCAAATGTCCGCTCACCGTTTTCCCTTTTCCCAATGCCACGGCCTTCTGCTGCTCGTCGTTGGGTTCCTGGTCGGTGGCATAGGGAGTCTGCTCGAAGTCGTAGGCAAGGGTGTAGCCTCCCTGTCCCTTGTTCCAGTCCACCTTCAAATAGTAGGTGCCGGCCTTCAGGTCCTTGACGGTGAGTGTTTTCTGAACATCCCCCACA
>CADBBP010000080.1:0-13372 GCA_902792855.1 uncultured Prevotellaceae bacterium | reverse complement strand
AGCGTCATGTAGGTTAAGCCGAGTTCTGTTCCGGGTGTGGCGGTGAGGTTGGCTGTTCCATCGCAAGGCACAACAATCTTGAACCAGTCCGTCCCATCCCTATCGGCCCAATAGTAGTATCCCAAATGTCCAGTGATGGCATGCCCCCTTCGCAACAATTTGGCGTCGGTGTATGATGTGTTGGGCTCCCCGTCGTCTGCATGGGTCTTGGAGGTGGGCGTGAAAGCATAATTCAGCGAGTAGCCACCTTGTCCCTTGCTCCAGTCCAACTTCAAATAGTAAGCCGAGTTCTTTTCCGGGTGTGGCGGTGAGGTCGGCCGTTCCGTCCTCCGGCACAACAATCTTGAACCAGTCCGTCCCATCCCTATCGGCCCAATAATGGTATCCCAAATGTCCGGTGACGCTGCCATGGATGGGCAAGGTCTTGGCTTGCGAGTAGTTTTCGTTGGGTTCCCCGTCATCGGCATGGGTCTTGGAGGTGGGCGTGAAGGCATAATTCAGCGAGTAGCCACCTTGTCCCTTGCTCCAGTCCAAACTCAAATAGTAGGTGCCGGCCTTCAGGTCCTTGACGGTGAGTGTTTTCTTTTCATCCCCCACATAAACATTGCCACGCGACTTAAGCTCCTCGCCATAAAGGCTGTAAAGCGTCATGTAGGTTAAGCCGAGTTCTTTTCCGGGTGTGGCGGTGAGGTCGGCCTGTCCATCCTCGGTCACGTTGATTTTAAACCATCCCTGGCGGTTGGCGGTCGAGAGGGTTCCTGTGAGTGTCTTTCCGTCACCTATCAAGGTGGCGTCCTGCCAACTGGTGCCCGCCGCCTGCGTGAGCAGCGGCAGTGTGGTCAGCCATAAGGCCAATACAAGTAATTTTGTTCTCATAGTCTTTGATGTTATTTGTTTGTAATATAAAGGCTATTTTCTTGATGGGAAAACTGCATCTCCAATCAATGCGACCGGACAAGCCATACCTCATTATTTTTGGCAAAATTATCGAAAGATACAAAAGGAATGGTTGCAAAATAGAAAATTTTTTGCAAAAATGCCAAAAAACGCCAAAAAAGAGCAAGTCTGTTCTTTTTTTGGCAATAAAGGCTTACCTTTGCACCCATGTTGCTATCGTTGTTTGCTGCTTTGCCCATGGTGGTGTGCGCTGTCATCACCGTGGAGTTGGCGTTGGAGTTGCTGCGCGACAGCGACCGCCCACGCCGCTGCCTGTTGGTATGGGCGGCAACGGCCACCGTGCTTTATGCTTGTCATTACATCTTTTTCCACCATGTGCATTGGCTGCTGCCATGGAGCAACACGGTATATGTGGCATGCAACTTGGCGGTATATCCTCTCTACCTCATTTACATCAGCGAACTGGCCGACACGCAGCCGCTATCTTCCAAGCCATGGGCTGTAGCCTCGCTTCTCAGCCCGGCGATAGCAGGAGGGGTGGCAAGTGGCATCGCCTATATAATGATGTCGCCCGGGGAGACCGCCAATTTCATCAGCACCTATTTGTATGAAGAAAGTCATAGCGACCTTTCTGGAGTTGCAAAGGCACAGGCTGTCATCCACAACATCTCCCGTGTGTTGTTTTCATTAGAGGTGGTCGGCGTGCTGGTGCTTTGCATAAGAAAAGTACGCAGCTACAACCAAAAACTCGACCTGCTTTATGCCGACACCGAGCGACGCTCGCTCAACTGGGTGAACATCATCCTGATCTTGCTCATCATCACCTCGCTCTTCTCGCTTATCGCCAACCGCATAGGGCGCCACTGGTTTGAGGGTTCCTTGTGGCTCGCCCTCCCATCGCTTGCTTTCACCAGCGTGCTGTTCACCATAGGATGGCTCGGCCTGCACAAACGCCTCCCCGCAAAAGCTATCCTCCAAAAAATCGACATAAAAGAATTAGAAAACACTGCAGCTCCTTTAGAAACTATAGATACTATAGAAACTATAGACCCTATAGATACTATAGATGCTATAGACCCTATAGAAACCATAGCCCCCATAGCCCCCATCCCTTCTTCCCCCTTGGTAGAGGAAAAGCTCCCCCTTTTCACCAAAGCCGTCAAGTTAATCGAGGGAAAGAAGCTCTTCTTGCAATACGACTTGCGTTTGGATGACGTGGCCGGCATGCTCGGCACCAACCGCACCTATCTCATTTATGCCTTGAACGAGGGAAATGGAATGTCGTTCAGGGAATACGTCAACCGGCTGCGCATCACATACGCCAAGCAGTTGATGGCCGAAAACCCCGAACTCTCCAAAAGCCAAATAGCCACCATGTGTGGATACAACACCCCCTCATCCTTCTACCGCAACTGGAAGAAATACGAGGAGCCTTAAAGTCCCTAAAGACCTTAAAGTCCTTAAACTCCTTAAACCCTTAAACTCCTTAAACTCTTAAAGTCCTTAAACTCCTTAAACCCTTAAACTCCTTAAACCCTTAAACTCCTTAAACTCTTAAACTCCTTAAACCCTTAAACTCCTTAAACCCTTAAACTCCTTAAACTCTTAAACTCTTAAACTCCTTAAACTCTTAAACTCCTTAAACCCTTAAACTCCTTAAACTCTTAAACTCCTTAAACTCTTAAACTCTTAAACTCCTTAAACCCTTAAACCCTTAAACCCTTCCTCCTACCTATCCTCTATAATCTGAAAATCCATCCATCCCTTTGCGACGAGATAATCCTCGCTCTTCCCTTTTGGGACGAAGAGGCGAAACGAATTGCAGCCAGAGAAGACGCTTTCATCGATACTGGGTGGTTGGCGCATCCTCACTTTTAACTGGGCAAGGGACTTGCAGTCTTTGAAAGCCGAGATGCCGATGCTTGTCAAGGTGGAGGGAAGAGTCACCTCCTTGAGGTTAGGGCATTCGGCGAAAGCTCGCTCGCCAAGGCTCTTCACCCCCTCATGGAGGCGTATGGTGGTGAGTCCCGGACAAGCCGAAAATGCATTGGGGCCAATCTTGGTCACCACGGAGGGAATGGTGGTGTTGCGGCAACCATAGAGAAGGGTGTTGGTGAGTGTCTCTACAACGGCGTCGCATTGGTTGTGGGAGTCGAAGACGGGATTTTCGCTGTTTATGTCGATAGACGACAACTGCGGACATCCGGCAAACGGTCTGTCACCAATAGCGGTGAGGCTGGAAGGGAAGGTTACTGAACGCAAGTCTGGGCAGTAGGCGAAAGCGAAAGAACCGATGCTTGTCACACCCGGTGGCAGACTGATGCGCTCGATGCCGGGACAAAAGGCAAACGCCCCATCGGCAATGTCCGTCACAGTGGGTGGTATTCGCGTGTTGGAGCAGGCCAGCAAGAGCAGGTCGCTCTTCTTCTCCACAATGGCATTGCAACCATTGCGGGAGTCATAAACCGGGTTTTTCGGGTCCACAGTGATTGATGTGAGGTTGGGGCAGTTGTAGAAAGCAGCCAGACCGATGCTCATCACACTGGCTGGAATGTGGATGGCCCTCAGGTTGGAGCAGTTCTGGAATGCCCCGTCGCCGATGGCCGCCAATCCCTCCGGGAGCACCACCTCTTGCAGGTTGCTGCAACCCATGAAAGCCTCGATGCCTATTGAATCCAAGCCTTGAGGCAATTTCACACCCTGTAGGGCGGCGCAGTCCTTGAAGGCATAGTCGCCGATGAACGTCACCCCTTCAGGAATGTCGAAAGCCTCCAACTGTTTGCAGCCGTCAAACAAGTGGTCGGCCACATAGGTGAGCGGGCAGCGGAATTTCACCTTACGGAGGTTTTTACAGGAGGAAAAGACCCCCTCGCCGAAGGTCTCCATCCGAGAGTGCACCACCACCTCCTGGAGGCCGTCACAAGCCTCAAAGGCGTAATCCCCAAGGGTAGTAACACTTGCCGGGATGTTCACAGAGGTCATACCGGCAATCCCCCGGAAAGCCCCCTCCCCTATGGCGTCGATGTAATAACCATCGGCGGAGGAGGGGATGGTGAGCGGGCCACGATAGGAGGCATCCTTCACAGCGGCCTGCTGAGAGGAACCAGAACCCACCTCGCATACTTTCTCTGTCCCATCGGTAATATGGTAAGTCAACTCCACCCCCTCTTTTGTGGGAGCGGTGAATGTCTTGCCGCAGGATGCCAACAAGGCGACGAGCAAGCCGAGAAAAAGGGTCTGGCGTTTCATAATCAGTTCTTGTTTAACTTGCCTCATGTAAATTTGGATATCACTTGCAAAGATAGGAAAAAAGGCGGTATCCAAGAACAAAAAACAATGATTTTTTCACCAATTATTGTAAACAAACACAATTCGTTTTCTTGTCCGATGCTCCTAAAAATGTCTAAATTCTCCTTTTTTCACATAAAAAATGGCGGCATGTCGGAGGAAATGGTTATTTTTGCACTCCATTCAAAACGAGAACACTTATGACAACAATAAAAGTGGTGAACAAGAGCCGTCATCCGCTGCCCCATTATGCCACACCCCTAAGCGCCGGCATGGACCTGCGGGCCAATATCGGCGAGCCACTCACCCTGCATCCCTTGGAGCGACGCCTCATACCAACAGGCCTCTTCATCGCACTGCCACCGGGCTTCGAGGCACAGGTGAGGCCGCGAAGTGGATTGGCACTAAAGCATGGCATCACCGTGCTCAACACCCCCGGCACCATCGACGCCGACTACCGCGGAGAGGTGATGGTGCTGCTCGTGAACTTCTCCCAAGACGATTTCATCGTGGAGGACGGGGAGCGCATCGCCCAGATGGTGGTGGCACGCCACGAGCAAGGAGAATGGATGGAAGTGGAAAGCCTCGACGAAACAGAACGCGGAACAGGAGGATATGGCCATACAGGAGTGAAATGATGGCAAGAGAAAGAAGACATACACACGCAACAGCAGCCGGACTTGCCCTCCTGCTGCTGTTCATCCTCACGCTGCCAGCCATGGCGGCGCGAAAAAAGAAGCAGCCCGTGCAGCAGGCGCAACCGGTGCAGCTCGTCGTGCTCAGCGAGAACGACGCCAAGCGCTTCAACTATTTCTTCCTCGAAGCCGTCAGGCAGCAGCAACTGTCCAACTATGCCGCCGCATACGACCTCTACAACCACTGCCTCGACATCAACCCCACCTCGCCCGAAGTCTATTCCGCCCTCTCCGACTTCCACTCTGCTCTCGACGACAAGCAGGGAATGATCGACTGCATGCGGCGGGCCGCAGAATTGTGCCCCGACAACGACACCTACCTGGAGAAACTCGGAGAAGCATACCTGCGCACACACGACTACGACAGCGCCATCGGGGTCTATGAGGAACTACAGGCACACAATCCCACACGCACCGACGTGCTCAACACCCTCGTGCAACTATACAACTGGAGGCCCGACTACCCCAAAGCCATCGAGGCCCTCAACCGCATCGAGGCCATCGAGGGAAGCAACGAAGACCTCACCTTCTACAAGATGCAGTTTTACGCCCAACTCGGCGACAAGAAGCGGGAGTACAACGAACTGCGCAACCTCATGCGCCAGCACCCCTACGACTACAACTACCGCGTCATGCTCGGCAACTGGCTCCTGAAAAACGGGAAGAAAAAGGACGCACTGGCCGAATACAACGCCGTGCTGAAGAAAGAGCCATCCAACATCATGGCAAGGATGTCCATCCTCGACTACTACAAGGCGGAGCACCTCGACACACTCGCCAAGGAGCAAACCATACAACTCCTCCTCAACCCCGCCACAGAGCAAGACAGCAAAATGCTGCTTATCAGGCAATTCGTTGCCGACAGCGAGAACGACCCCTCCATCGACAGCACCCAGGTGCTCAACCTCTTCCGCAAAATGCTCGACATGCCTCAGCCCAACGCAAGAATGGCCGAGGTCAACGCAGCATACATGGTCATGAAGAAAATGCCGCAGGACAGCATCGAGAAAGCCCTTGAACGCGTGCTCGAAATCGAACCGTCAAACATCAATGCACGCTACGACCTGCTCGACGCAGCATACAGGAAGAAAGACCTCGACCGTGTCGTGCAGCTCGCCAAACCCGGCACAGAATACAACCCCGACAACATCATCTTCTACTACTTCCTCGGCGTGGCTTACTACCAGAAGGACGACCATGACAGCGCCCTCGAAACATTCAGGAAAGGCGTGGGGCAAACCGGCGAGAACAGCAACAAAAACATCATCTCCGACTTCTACAGCATCATGGGCGACATCCTCCATGAGAAAGGCCTCAAGGAAGAAGCCTTCGCCGCATACGACAGCTGCTTGGTGTGGAAGGCCGACAACATAGGATGCCTCAACAACTACGCCTACTACCTCAGCATCATCGACAGAGACCTCACCAAGGCGGAGCAGATGAGTTACCGAACCGTGAAGGCAGAGCCCAAGAACTCCACCTACCTCGACACCTACGCCTGGATCCTCTTCCGGCAGCAACGGTACCAGGAGGCGAAGGTGTACATCGACCAAGCTTTGGCCAACGACTCCACCGTCAGCGCCGTCATCATAGAGCATGCCGGAGACATCTACATGATGGCCGGGGAGGAAGAAAAGGCCATGGAGTTCTGGAGGAAAGCCTTGGAGAAGGGCGAAGAGCAAAACGCCATACTGGAAGAGAAAATAAAATTGAGAAAATACATCGACAACCCATCCAACCAATGAACACGACCATCAGCTACCTGCGCCGCTTATCCATCGTGGCGCTCATCGCAATGCCAATATTGGCCGCATCATGCGGAAGCAAGAAAAACGCCATCGACAACAACAAGGGCGTTGACGTCACAACCGGAGCCACAAAAACAGGCAACACCGGCACCGCACCGGCAACAAAGAAAATCGACAACACCGCCGCACTGGCGAAAGTGGTCGCCAACCAACCCTCCGAGAAAGCCTTGGTGGCCAGCATCGACTTCAACCTCAAAACAGGGAAGAAAGACATCACTGTAAGTGGGAAACTCAGCATGAAAAAAGACGAGGTGGTGAGAATACAACTCACTCCCTTGGGACTCATGGAGGCGGGAAGGCTGGAGTTCACCAAGGACTCCGTGCTCATCATGGACCGCATACACAAGCAATTCCTCAAGAGCAGCTACGACAAGGTGAGCTTCCTCAAAAACAACGGCATCGACTTCTACGCACTACAAGCACTCTTCTGGAACCAACTCTTCGTCCCGGGAGAGAAAGCCATGAATAAAAGCTTGCTCAACAAATACGACGTGCAGGGAAAGGACATCACCCTGCAACAAGGCAAAATGAACTACCTGTGGAAGACCGACGACGGTGCGGAGCGAATACTGTCGGCACTCGCCACCTACAACAGCACCAACCACGGAAAGTCGAAACTCGGATGGGACTATGACGACTTCAAAACCTTCGGAGGAAAACCCTTCCCCGCAAAGCATGCCATCACCATCTCCACAGAAGCCAAAACCCTCAACGTCAACATCACACTCAAGAGCATGAAAGCCGACAGCGACTGGGAAACCACCACCAAGGTGTCGGGGAAATTCAAACCTGTAAATCTTGAGGACGTCATCGCAAAAATTCTGAACATACAATGAAAAAACTACTGATACTGGCGTTCGCCATCCTGCTGGCCACGCCACAATACGCACAAACGAAGCAGCGGCGGCATGGCACGACGCGGCATACCACCACGTGGAAACGACATAGCACCACAAGGAAATGGAACAACACCGCACAGCAGGCCAACACGCAGCAGGCCAATGCACAACAAGCCACAGCCCAGACCAAGCAGGCCACGCCACAGGCCAAGCAGGGCACCACGCCACAGGCCAAGCAGGCCACCACACCACAGGCCAAACAGGGCACCAAGGGGAGGAGAGGCACAAAGAACACCAAAACCTCCACCAAGACCGCAAAGCCCAACTACACCACCAACGAGATACGCGGACTGCAAAGCCAGCGGCAACAGATTGAGCAGGACATCCGCGACCAGCAAAACCGCCTGCGGGCCAACAAGGTGGACGTGGAGCAACGCCTCAACAACCTGCTCGTGCTCAATGGAGAGATAGAGGCCAAGCAGAAGGACATCGACGGATATGAGCAGGAGATACAAAACCTTGATGGAAACATCGGCATCCTCAAGTCGCAGATGAGCACATTGCAGGAGCAACTGAAGGAACGCCAGGAGAAATACATCAAGTCGGTGAGGTACATGGCCAAGCACCGCTCCATACAAGACAAACTCATGTTCATCTTCAGCGCCAGCAGCCTCACGCAAGCCTACAGACGCCTGCGCTTCGTGCAGGAGTACGCCGCATTCCAAAAGGCTCAAGGGGAGCAGGTAAGGATAAAACAAGAGGAAATCAACGTCAAGGACCACCAACTCAAGGTGGCTCGAAACCAGAAAAACCAACTCCTCAGCAAAGGAAAGAACGCCAAGGCTGAATTGCAAGTGAAGCATAGCGAGCAGCAGAAGATGGTGGACAACCTGAAGAACGAGCAGCGCACCATCCAGGTGATCATCGCCGACCAGGAACGCAAGAACGCACAAATCAACGCCGAAATCGACCGCCTCGTAGCCGTCGAGGTGGAGAAAGCACGCGCAAGGGCGGCTGCTGAAGCAGCACGCAAGGCAGAGGCCGAGGCCGCCAAGAAGCGAGCCGAAGAGGCCGCCCGCAAGAAAGCCGCTGCCGAAAAGGCACGACGGGAGGAGGAGCGACGCATCGCTGCTGCCAAGGCTGAGGAGGCACGGGCGAAAGCTGCTGCCGAACAGGCACGCCGCGAGGCGGAGCGACGGGCGGCGTTGGAGAGAGCCGCAGCAGAGCGACGGGCGGCTGCTGAGAAAGCCGCGGCGGAGGCACGCGCACGAGCCGAAGCAGAGGCGGCGGCACGCAAAGAGGCTGCCGACCGCGCCAAGCGGGAAGCTGAGACGAGGGCGGCGGCACGAAAAGAGGTTGCCGACCGCGCCAAACGGGATGCCGAGGCGAAGGAGGCGGCACGCAAAGAGGCTGCCGACCGCGCCAAACGGGAAGCCGAGGCGAAAGCACGACGCGAGGCGGAGGCCAAGGCGAAGAAAGAGGCGGAGCGACAAGCGAAAGCCGCTGCCGAGGAAGCCCGCGCCGCCGAGGAGGCCGCCCGCAAGGCTGCCGCAGAGCAACAGCGTGCCGAACAGGCCGCACGAGAGGCTGAGGCCGCACGTGTGGCTGCTGAGCGCAAGGCATTGGCAGAGGCACAACGCCGTGAGCGCGAGGAAGAGGCTGCAGCAAGAGAAGAGGAGAGAGCCGAAACCATGTCGGCCGTGGACAGGCAAATCAGCGGAAGCTTCGAAAGCAACCGGGGAAGACTGCCCATGCCCGTCACTGGAAGCTACAAAATCGTCAGCCATTTTGGTGTAAACTCCGTCGAGGGACTAAGCAACGTGAAACTCGACAACAAGGGCATCAACATACAATGCCAGCCGGGAGCCAGCGCAAGAGCCATCTTCGACGGAGAGGTGAGCGCCGTGGTCAGCGTGGCAGGACAACTGGTGGTGATGGTGCGCCATGGAGACTTCATCTCCGTCTATTGCAACCTGAGAAACGTCGTCGTCAGGAAAGGGCAGAAAGTGAGCACCAGACAAGTGCTCGGCACCGTGGGACAGGACAATATCCTGCAATTCCAACTGCGCCGAGAAACCAACAAGCTCAACCCCGAAACCTGGCTGGGAAAATAATATCAACCCACGTTCAAATCCACGCCATCGAGAATGCTGATGTATTCCTCGATGGCGTTTTCCATCTCCTCCAACAGGATGTATTCGTCGGCGGAGTGGGAGCGCGCCGAGTCGCCTGGACCCATCTTCATCGAGGGGAAAGGCATGAGAGCCTGGTCGCTCAACGTGGGCGAACCAAACGGCGTCTTGCCCATCGACACGCAGCGGCGCACCAAAGGATGGTCGAGGGCGATGGACGATGATTTCAAGCGGAAGGAGCGGGCCTTCACGTCGCTGTGCACGTGCGAGCGGATGATGGAGAACACTTCTTCATTGGTGTACAGTTCGTTGGTGCGCACGTCGATGACGGCGCGACACACGTCGGGCACCACGTTGTGCTGCGTGCCGGCGTTGAGCACCGTCACGCTCATCAGCGTGGGGCCGAGCAGACTGCTCACACGCTCAAAGCGGTAGTCGCGAAGCCACACCAAGTCGTCGAGCATCGCATAGATGGCGTTCACCCCCTCCCCTCGAGCGGCATGGCCCGACTTGCCATGGGCCTCCATGTCCACCACCATCAAGCCTTTCTCCGCCACTGCCGGCTGCATCCCCGTGGGTTCGCCCACCAAGGCCAAGTCGATGGGGGGAAGCAAGGGCAGCACATGGCTCACACCATTGGCACCCGACACCTCCTCCTCGGCAGAGGCCAAATACACCAAGTTGTAACCTTGACGCGTGGCCGCCAAGTGACGATACACCTGCAGCAGGGTCACCAGACCGCCGCCGCAGTCGTTGCTGCCAAGGCCGTAGAGACGACCACCCTCGATGTCGGGAGAGAAGGGGTCGCGACTCCACGAAGCCACGGGCTTCACAGTGTCCACATGGGCGTTGAGCAACAAGGTGGGCCGAGAGGCATCGTAGCCCGGGGCCACCGACCACACATTGTTCTTCTCACGGCGGGGCGACAACCCGGCATCGGACAAGGCGGCCTCCATCAAGTCGGCGGCACCTTTCTCATCACGGCTCACACTCGGCGTGGCGACAAGGCGGCGCAGCAATTCCACCGCCGCCTCAGCATATCTTTTCGTCATGGTTGGGGATGATTGAATAAACAACAACTTGTAGCTTTCATGTTGCAAATTTAAACGTTGGCAGCGGCGCGAAGAGCGAAAAGGGTGTTAAAAAATGTAAAACATCGCGCTGCAAGCATATTTTTTTATATTTTTACCACGTCTAATGACCATAAGCTACCAACTTATATGAAAACGAACATACACCCAACCATGAGACGCCTCGCCATTACCATGGCCCTCATGGCTACCACATTGACAATTACCGCCGACGACGGACCCGCGAAGCAGGCCATGCGCCGTGCAACACAATACATGATGGACGTGGCCTCCTATAATGGAGGTTTCGTGTGGAACTACCTGCCCGACTATTCCCGGCAGTGGGGAGAACTGGAGGCACGGCGCACCATGGTGTGGCTGCAGTCGCCGTCCACACCAGAAATGGGGCAGGTGCTGCTCGACGCCTACCACGCCACCGGCGACGAATACTACTATGAGAGCGCCAAATGCGTGGCATTGTGCATCATGCAAGGCCAACTGCCCTGCGGGGGATGGAACTACATGTTCGACCTGGAGCCGGAGGACTCCCTCAAGGCATGGTATGCCACCGTGGGACGGCAGGCATGGAGATTGGAGGAATTCCAACACTATTACGGCAACGCCACCTTCGACGACAAGGTCACCAAGCACTGCGCCGAATTTCTCCTGCGCATCTTCCTCGAGAAGCACGACCCTGCCTTCCGTGCTCCCCTCGACAAGGCCATCCGCTTCTTCCTCGACAGCCAATATCCCAATGGGGGATGGCCGCAGAGATACCCCATCATGACCGACCACCCCTTCCAGGGGAAGGCCGACTACACACCCTTCGTCACCCTCAACGACGACGTGATGACGGAGAACATCGACTTCCTCATGCAATGCTACAATTCTCTTGGCATGGAGGAACTGCAAGAACCCATCCTCAAGGCCATGCACCTGCTGCGCGACCTGCAGCAGAAACCGCCACTTGCAGGATGGGCAGACCAATACACGGCTGACGACCTGAAGCCGGCACACGCACGCTCCTACGAGCCAAGGGCCGTCAACACGGCCACCACCGGCGCCATGATCAACAAGATGATGGAATACTACACCCTCACCGGCGACAAGAGCTTCATCGAAGGAATACCACAGGCCATCGCCTTCCTCGAAAGCCAGCAACTGCCGGCATCCCTCGCACAGAGCGTCAGGCGCATGCCATTGCAAGACGGAGAAATACTCATGCCAAGATTTGTCAACCCCGACAATGGCAAACCGCTCTACGTGCACCGCAAAGGCACCAACGTGGCCAACGGCAAATACTACACCGACGACAATCCCGAAACAACCATCGCACACTACAGTTCCTTCGCCACCGCCAACATCCCAAACTTGAAGGAAGCACTCCAACTCACCCGAATGAAAGTGAAAAAAGACCTGGAGCGCAACTCACCCCTGCTCAAGGCGAAAACATCAGGCCCCAAAGAGGCATATTTCAATGGTACATTCGCCAGGGGATGGGGACGACAGAGCGTGGACGACATCATCAAAGCCCTGGGAGAGAATGGATATTGGTCCTCGCCCCTCAGGCAGGTCTCCAACCCCTACATGCCCATCCCCAAGGAGATGGAAAATGAAAGCGACGACAGGGCCTACAGCCAGACGATGGTCGGCGACAGATACGACACGTCGCCCTACGACAACCAAGTGGTGATGGGCATCTCCACACGCACATACATACAAAACATGGTGACGCTCATCAACAGCATCAAGCCACACGCCACCACACGCTCAGGGCTCGACCCGCAGCGCTTCGTTTCCACCGTGGAAGGGAAGGCCACCGGCCTCTACGTCCTCACGAGCAATGGCATGGAAGCCAGCATCACCAACTACGGCGCCCGCCTGGTCTCGCTCATGACACCCGACAAGAACGACAAACTGCAGGATGTCGTATTAGGCTTCGACAACATCGACGACTACCACCAGTACAAACAGAATTTCGGAAGCATCGTGGGACGCTACGCCGGACGCATCAAGGATGCTCGCTTCACACTCAACGGCAAGCAGTACGACTTGCAGAAAACCGGCGCCAACATCTCACACGGAGGATACCCGGGACTGGCCGACAAGGTGTGGGACGTGGTGGAGCACAACGACAGCACGCTGAAACTAAAGGTGGTGTCGCCGAACGGTGAGAACGGGTTCCCAGGAAACCTCACCGTGCAAGTGACATACCAACTCACACACAACCACGCACTCACCATCGACTACGAGGCCACCACCGACCAACCCACCGTGGTGAACCTCACCAACCACACCTTCTTCAACATCTCCGGCAACCCCGAGACGCCCGTGCTCGACCAACAACTGTACGTCGATGCCAAATACATCGCCACCTACGACAAGAACAAGAACCTCGACGGCAATTTCATGAAAGTGAGAAACACGCCCTTCGACTTCCTCACACCCAAGGCGATAGGCACCGACATCGACATCTTCGACGAGCAGATGAAGATTACCAAGGGCTACGACCACTCTTTCGTACTGAGGCATCCGGGCAACGAAAAGAAACCGGCGGCTATCCTCTATGACAGCCAGAGCGGAAGGGAACTGCGTGTTTATACCACCGAACCCGTCGTGCAGGTTTACACCGCCAACGGCCTC
>CADBBP010000079.1 GCA_902792855.1 uncultured Prevotellaceae bacterium | reverse complement strand
CCCTACTCCACCCTCATCTTCGACGTGGAACTCATCAAGGTGAACTAAACAAGTATTTTATCACAACAAATCATAACTAAAATCAAGAAATGAGAAAGATTGCATTATTTGCAGTGGCCGCCATCATCGTGGCCTCAAGCATCTCTTGTGGGAAAGGGCAGAAAGCCAACCTCAAGAGCGACATCGACACCATCAGCTACGCCATCGGCCTCATCAATGGCGGACAACTCAAGGACTTCCTCGCCTCACAAGGCATGGACTCCACCCACATCGCAGACTTCCTGAGAGGCTTCAAAGAAGGCTCCAAATCTGCCGGCGACAAGAAGAAGGAAGCATACCTCATAGGATTGACCCAAGGACTTCAGATGACCGAAGGCCTCAACAACCGCATCTTCGGTGGAGACAGCAGCGAATACAAACTCTCCGTGAGCAACATGCTTGCTGGACTGGCTGCCGGTGTGAAGAACGACACCAGCATCTTCAACCCCATGGACCTGCAGACACGTCTGGAGGGAATGATCACCACCGTGCACAACAAGGCCATGGCAAAGAAATATGAGGAGAACAAGACAAAGGGTGCCAAGTTCCTCGAAGACAACGCCAAGAAACCCGGCGTGAAGACACTCCCCAGCGGCGTGCAATACAAAGTCATCAAGGAAGGTACTGGCGCAACACCCGACTCCACCGCTCGCGTGAAGGTGAACTACGAAGGCAAGCTCATCGACGGAACAGTCTTCGACAGCAGCTACCAGCGCGGACAACCGGCCGAGATGGGTCTCAACATGCTGGTGCCCGGCTTCGCCGAAGCACTCCGCAACATGCCTGTGGGCTCCGAGTGGGAAATCTACATCCCCGCCGAACTGGGCTACAACGACCGTGAGGCTGGCCAAATCAAGCCATTCTCCACGCTCATCTTCAAGGTGGAATTGCTCGACATTCTCAAAAAATAACCATCGGCAATGAGAAAAACCATCATGCTGGCACTCGCACTCGTGGCGAGTGCCACTTTCTGCCAAGCCTACACAGGCCCCAAGAAAGAGAAGAAAAAGAAGAAGGGCGACACCACCATCGTGGCAGAGCCTGTCAAACTGACAAGCGCCACAGACTCCATTAGCTATGCCTTGGGCATGGACGCCACCAACGGACTGGTCCCCTTCCTCATCCAGCAACTCCATGTGGACACGGCATACATGCCCAAGTTCATCGAGGGTTTCCAAGCCACACTCGACAAAGAGCAGAACAAGAAAGAACTCACCGCCTACTCCGCCGGCGTGCAGATAGCCAACATGGTGGAGGAGCGCATGATACCCAACGCCTCCAAGCAACTGGGAGGAGCCGTGGACAGCATCAGCGCCGACCTCTTCTACAAAGGCTTCCTCGCATGGCTCAAGAAAGACTCCACCCTCTTCACCAACACCACCGCACAGAAATACGTGGTGGACACACGCGAAACGCACAGCAAGAAACTGCGCATGGACGGTGAGAAATTCCTCACCGAGAACGCCATCAAGCCCGGCGTGAACGTCACACAGTCTGGACTGCAATACAAAGTGCTGCAGGAAGGACACGGAGAGATTGCCACCAAGGACGACGAGGTGGAGGTGAAATACGAGGGAAAACTCGTCAACGGAACCATCTTCGACAGCAGCTACCAACGCAACCCGCAAACAACAAAGTTCAAACCCACACAAGTCATCAAGGGATGGACCGAGGCACTCACCATGATGCCTGAGGGTAGCATCTGGGAACTGTACATACCACAAAACCTGGCTTACGGTGAGAGAGGAGCCGGCGAAATACCACCCTTCTCCACACTCATCTTCAAGGTGGAGGTAGTGAAGGTGAACAAGAAACAAGAAGCTACGAAATAAGAAATTATCTAATTATAGTGTGGAGGCTTCGTTGCCTCCACACTATTTCCCAACTCTCTCATACATCATCATTAGAACCATTTGATAAGCGAAAGCAGAAAACTATTTCTTTCTGCATCGCATGAAATGGTGGATTTAAATACAACTTTTTTTTCATGAAGACTTTTGAAGAACTTGGTGTCGCCGAAGAGATTCGCCGCGCCATCACCGAAATGGGATTTGAAAACCCCATGCCCGTGCAGGAGCAAGTCATACCCTACCTCCTTGGAACTGGCAACGACGTCATTGGACTTGCTCAAACCGGAACCGGAAAGACTGCCGCTTACGGCATACCACTCCTACAGAAAATAGACACTGGAAGCAACGCCACACAGGCCCTCATTCTATCGCCCACACGCGAACTTTGCCTACAAATCAGCGACGACCTGAAGGACTTCTCCAAATACATGACCGGCGTACGCATCGTACCGGTATATGGAGGCACATCCATCGTCAACCAAATCAACGCCCTACGCAAAGGCGTGCAAATCATCGTCGCCACACCAGGACGACTCATCGACTTGATGAACCGAGGCGTGGCAAAACTCGACAAGGTGAGCAACGTCGTGCTCGACGAGGCCGACGAGATGCTCAACATGGGTTTCTCCGAGAGCATCGACGAGATACTCAAAGGCGTGCCGGAAGACCGCAACACCCTCCTCTTCTCCGCCACCATGAGCAAGGAGATTGAGGCCATAGCCAAAAACTACCTGCACGACCACAAGGAAATCGTCGTGGGCAGCAGAAACGAAGGGGCGGAGCACGTCAACCACATCTACTACATGGTCCACGCAAAGGACAAATACCTCGCCCTCAAGCGCATCGTGGACTTCTACCCCAAAATCTTCGCCATCATCTTCTGCCGCACCAAGTTGGAGACGCAGGAGATAGCCGACAAACTCATACGCGACGGTTACAACGCCGAGTCGCTACACGGTGACCTCTCGCAGCAGCAGAGGGACCTCACCATGCAGAAATTCAGGCAGCACCTCACCCAACTGCTCGTGGCCACCGACGTGGCGGCACGAGGCCTCGACGTGGACGACCTCACCCATGTCATCAACTTCGGTCTGCCTGAGGACATCGAGAACTACACCCACCGCTCCGGGCGCACCGGACGCGCTGGAAAGAAAGGCACCTCCATCTCCATCGTGCACACTCGCGAGCAGAAGAAAATCAAGAGCATCGAGAAGGAGATAGGCAAGAAATTTGTCGAGGCAGACCTCCCCACGCCCCAGGAAATCTGCACCAAGCAGCTCTACCGCGTGATGGACCAGATAGAGAAGACCGACGTCAACGAGGAGGAGATTGCTCCCTTCATGGCCGACATCAACAGGCATTTCGAGTACATGGAGAAGGAGGACCTCATCAAGAAGATTGTCTCACGCAACTTCGGACGCTTCCTGGCTTACTACGCCGACGCACCGGTGATAGAAAAGCCCAGCAAGGAGAGCCGCAGCACCAAAGGCGAGGGAAAAGGCAAGAGCCGTCGAGACGGCAAGGCGGAGCACGGCTATCGTCGCCTCTTCATCAACTTGGGCAAGGTGGACGGCTTCTACCCGGGCGAGGTGATGCAGTTCATCAACAAGCACGTCTCCGGCCGACAGGAGGTGGGGCACATCGACCTGCTGAGCAAGTTCTCATACATCGAGGTGCCGGAGGAGGATGCCGACTTTGTGATGCAGTCGCTCGACGGCACCACCTACAAGGGCCGCGAGGTGAGATGCAACGACGCCGACGAGAAGGGCCACGGAAAGGGCGCACGGGGTGACCGGGCGGCCGACAGCCGCGGGCGTCGCGACGAGCGTGGAAAGACCGACAACTTCGCTCGCTTCGAGAAGAAGCCGAAACGTAACACCAAGACCGTTCGCAACGACGAAGCACCACGTGAGCAGCGCGAGCAACGCAAGCAGAAGAAAGGCACTCGCGGCGCAGCTCGCATGGAGAGTGGAAGGCAAGACGACTGGAGGCAATTCTTCCAAGGCCACGACATCATCCTCAAGGACGACGAACCAGACTTCTCCGAAGAGGGATGGGCACGCCGCAAACCCAAGAAAAAGAAATGACCTGTACGGTTGAAAGAGAGGGCAACCTACTCATAGCCCAGGGCGTTGCCTTGGGCTATGGGAAAGGGCAAAATTAAAGAAAGGGCAAAAGAATGTTGTTTTGGCAAGGCTTTTTCCCTTTCTTTTCTATCACCAAGAAGAGCCCCAATTAAAAAATGATAAAATCACATGGCTTTCTGAGCCTTTTCCTCCAAAGTCTTTTTGATGAAGCCATTGATGGATATTCCCGCTTGCTTGGCAAGCATGGCTATTTGACGATGTACTTTGGGCGACAGCCTGACACTCAGCAAGCCAGTATAACTTTTCTCCGGCTCTATACCCTCGTCTTTACAATAAGCCAAATAGTCGTCAACGGCTTCATGAAAAGCAGCTTGCAATTCCTTGACGCTTTCACCCTCAAAATTCACCAGTCCGTTGATGCCTTCTATCTTGCCAAAAAAGACTTTGTCTTTGTCACTGTAAGCCACAGAGCCCAAATAACCTTTATAAGTCATGGTATTCATACCCTTCCTCCTCTTATTTTTATTCTTTTATAAATCCTGCTTCTTTTAATTCTTCATAAATCTGCCGCATGGCATATCCCTTTACAATGTTTCCTGGATGAGGTTTGTGTAACATGATAGGACGTTTGTTTGCATGCTTGAAAATGACACGAGAACCAGATGTGCGGCCTTTGTTTCCCTTTTCATAGCCATAGCCAGCAAGGAGTTGCTGCATTTCATCGAATGTAAAATCCGATGGCAACTTCATAAACCGCTCTCTTAATTTCTCTTTTGTACTCATATAATTATTATTCGGTCACAAAAGTAATCAAAAAATGGTTGCAATCCAAAATATTGTGACAGTTTTTGTTTGGAAACAACATCACCATGCTACACCTTATCTCATAATACGCTGTTCAAACAATCGGCGCGGGTGGCAATGAGCCATCCGCGCCAATTGTTTCAAGGCTTACACCTTATTAATATAAAGTCTTAAAGTCTTTAAAGTCCTTAGAGTCCTTAAACCCCTTAAACCCTTAAACTCTTAAACCCTTAAACCCTTAAACTCTTTTTACTTGGCGTTGATTTCCTTGAGGAGACGGTCGGCATGTCCCCAGCGGTCCATCATGAAGAGGACGAAGCGGATGTCCACTCCGATGCATCGTGCCAATTTCTTGTCGAAGAAGATGTCGCTTGAGAGGCTGTCCCAGTTGCCGTCGAAAGCCAGTCCGATAAGCTCTCCCTTCCCGTTGAACATGGGCGAACCGCTGTTGCCACCCGTGATGTCGTTGTTGGTGAGGAAGCACAGCTGCATCTTTCCCGTGGTCTTGTCGAGGTATGGGCCGAAGTCTTTGGAGGTGAGCAGCTCCCTCATGATGGGCTCAGCCTCATATTCCACATTCTCCGAAGCCCTGTCCATCTTCTCCACGATGCTCTCCGCCGTGGTGTAGTAGCCGGAGGGGTGCCCGTTGAGCAAGTATTCTCCCACCTGACCGTAGCTGAGGCGCATGGTGAAGTTGGCATCGCTGTAGTGGGGCAGGTCCTGCTCCATGCGCACCACGGCATCGCAAAGGTATTTCTCCTGCTCGGTAATCTCCACTGAGTTGGTGGCCATCTCGCCATACAAGGAGTAGAGGAGTGTTTGGATGTCTTGTCCGAATTTCAGCCCGGGGTCCTTCTTGAACTTCTTCTTGTTGAAATACAGTTTCTTGCCGGTCTTCATCAGCAGCGACTTGCCATAAAGGTAGTCCACGTATGCTGTGTAGTTGTTGTGGAACTTGTTCTTGATTTCCTTGTAGAACTCAGGCAAGTATTTCTCATCGACTTGGGCGGCGTAGTTCTTCAGCATCACGGCGAGCACCTCCTTGTCGAGGGCCTCGTCCCACTCCTCGCTGTTGTCCTTGAAGACATAGTATTGCTTGTTGGGCTTCGTCTCAGGACCCTGTACCTCGAGTCCAGCTCCGCTGATGCACTTCCTTGCTCGGTTGAACAACTCGCTGTTCCTGTAGAACGACTCGTAGAGGTTGTTGAGGGCGTATCCCGGCTCGTAGTTCTGTGTGTAGAGCCTCTTGAGCTTGCGGAAGTTGAGCTTGTCCTTGAAATTCCCGGTCTCGTCCATCCATTGCTGTATCTTCTCCTCGTAGGCGGCCTTCTGCTGGATGATGCCGATGGAGTCGATGCACTTGTTCATGCCGATGGCGTTCTTCCAGTAGTTGGAACTTTGTGCGTATTTGCTGTCATACTTGATTCGGACGGCCTCGCTCGCATTCATGTGGCGCAGCATCACCTCCTGCTTCACACCTCTCACCTGTGCACGGACGGTGTTGTCCACGTCGCGCATCTCCTTGATGCCATACGAGGAGAGATAGCGCTGCGTGCTGCCGGGATAGCCGATGGTCATGGCGAAGTCTCCATCTTTGTATCCCTGCATCGACACCTGGGCCCAGCGCTTGGGGTGGTAGGGCACGTTGTCCTCGCTGTAAGCCGCCGGGCCGTTGGTTTTCGGGTCGGCGTAGATGCGGAAGACGGAGAAGTCGCAGGTCTGACGCGGCCACATCCAGTTGTCGGTCTCACCTCCGAACTTGCCCATCGACTTTGGCACGGTGAAGACAAGGCGCAGGTCGGTGAAATCCTGGTAGGTGGTGGCGTAGAAGCGGTTGCCCTGGTAGAAGGGGTCGATGTCCACGTGAAGCGTCTTGTCGATGCGCTTCACCGAGTCGCTGAGGACGTTGGTGAGGGAGTCGATGAGCGCTTCCTGCTGGAAGGGGTCGAGGTTGGCGAAGCCCAAGCCGTTGAGGCGGTCGGTGACGTCCACCTGGTCCACCATGAAGCTGACGAACATGTCCTCGTTGGGCAGTTCTTCCTCATAGCTCTTGGCATAGAAGCCGTTGAGCATGTAGTCGTGCTCCACCGTGGAGTGGCTGCGTATAGACTCGAAACCACAGTGGTGGTTGGTGAACACCAAGCCGTTGGGCGAGACAACCACTCCTGAGCAGTAGCCGCTGAAATTGACGACGGCATTCTTCAGTGCCGTTTCGCCATAGTAGAGGTCGTTGTAGGTCATGGAGAACCCCTCGTTCTGCATGATCTCATACACTTGTGGTGGCAGGTTGTAGATGGTCCACATGCCTTCGTCGGCTCTGGCCTGGGTCAGGGAGAGCAGACTTGCGATGAAAAGGATGATTTTTTTCATTTCTATTTATTTTTGTTGTTTGTGTCCGTATGCGAAAAGGGCGTCACTGCTATTTGAAATATTTGCCCACGACAGGGAGGTTGCTCAAGGGGAAGTCGCGCTTCACGACGATGGAGGTGAAGACGAGGAGCAAAACCGTGTTGACCGTCAAGGCAGCCCAGATGGGCAGGTACTTGTTGGCGGCGGCGATGCCGGCAAAGAGCAGCAGGACGACGCCGGTGTAGAAGGCGATGTCCTTGAGGGGGTATTTCACGGGGTAGTATTTCTGTCCCACCCAATAGGAGACAACCATCGACACGAGATAGGCGAAGAACCCGGCCCATGCACATGCCATGTAACTGTAGCGCGGGATGAACAGCACGTCAACGGTGATGAGCACCAATGCCCCAATGCCGGAGAAATAGGCTCCCCACATGGTGCGGTTGGTGAGTTTGTACCAGAAGGAAAGGTTGAAGAAGACGCCAAACATGATTTCGGCGGCCATCACGATGGGCACCACGCGCAAACCCTCCCAATAGCTCTCGCCCACAAGATAGCGGAGCAAGTCCATGTAGGCCATGACGGTGAGGAACGCCAACAAGGTAAAGATGACGTAGTATTTCATGGCCATGGCATAGGTGCGCTTGTTGTCGCGCTCCCTCGACTTGTTGAAGACGAAAGGCTCGTAGGCGTAGCGGAACGCCTGTGTGATCATCACCATGATCATCGCTATCTTGATGCAGGCGCCATAGATGCCCAGTTGGCTGCGTGCCTCCTCTGTCGAACCGTCGTAGAAATAGGGGAAGAGGATGTTGGAAGCGGCTTGGTTGAGTTGCCCGACCAATCCCATGATGAGCAGCGGAAAGGTGTAGGTGAGCATGCGCCGGCAAGTGGCCATGTCGAAGCCGAACTTGATGCCGCGCAACTCCTTCCATAGCAGCAACAGTGTGATGGCGCTGCAGAACATGTTGATGTAGAACACCCACACCACTTCCAGTTGGAAACCTTCCTCATAGATGCCGAAAGGATTGAGTTTCAAGGCTGGCAGCACAATGAGGTAGAGCAGGTTGAGCACGATGTTGAAGACGATGTTGAGTATCTTGAGCGAGGCAAACTTCACCGGTTTGTGGACATGGCGCAGATAGGCGAAAGGAATGGCGGCGAAAGCGTCGATGGCAACGGTGACGAACATCACCCATACATACTCCGGGTGGTCGCTGTAGCCCATGGCCGAAGCGATGGGGTCGATGAACACCGAGATGAGCGCAGCGAACGCCACGGAGGTGGTCAGCACCATGCAGAGCGTGGTGGCATACACCTTCTTGGGGTTTTCGCCCTCCTTGCTCATGAAGCGGAAGAACGTGGTCTCCATCCCGTAGGTGAGCAGGATGATGAGCAGTGAGACGTAGGCATAGACGTTGGTGATGATGCCATACTGCCCGCCAGCAGCACTGAATTTCTGCGTCTGGATGGGCACGAGCCAATAGTTGATGAAGCGTGCCACGATGCTGCTCAGACCGTATATGGCGGTGTCTTGCACTAATGATTTCAGATTAGCCATAATGATGTGTTGCGTGAAGATAATGCCGCATTTGTCATTTGATGCTTGCGGATGTTTTCGGGTGCAAAATTAATCAAATCCCATCAGAAAACAAAATGCGGCGCGACAAGAAATGAGAACCAAAACAGCTTCTGACAACAGGATGCAGACAACATTTGCTCATAAGGGATGACAAAAGTGCATAATTATCCTAAAACAACTAATAAAAATACAATTTTTATAATTATATGCACTGAAAATGATTTTTTATTCAAATTTATTTTGCGCTTTCAATAAATTTTCAGACCTTTGCAAAAATTTTCAAGGGAACGCCTTCACAGAAGACCGTGGAGGCAGGTAAAAAGAAAAAATATTTATGGCAGAAAAATTGGAAATCAAGGAATTGGACCACGTGGTGGTACGCTTCTCCGGCGATTCCGGCGACGGCATGCAGCTGGCCGGCAACATCTTCTCCACCATCTCGGCCACAGTGGGAAACGGCATCTCAACCTTCCCCGACTACCCGGCTGACATCCGCGCACCGCAAGGCTCGCTGACCGGTGTCTCAGGCTTTCAGGTACACATCGGCCAAGGCAAAGTTTACACCCCAGGCGACCTTTGCGACGTCCTGGTGGCCATGAACGCCGCCGCGCTCAAGACACAGTACCGCTATGCGAAGCCGCAAGCCACCATCATCATCGACACTGACAGTTTCGGCCCCGCCGACTTGAAAAAAGCCAACTTCCAAGGCACTGACTACCTGGGCGAGATGGGCATCGACCCCGACCGCGTGGTGGCATGCCCCATCACGAAGATGGTGAAAGACTGTCTCGAGGACAGCGGCATGGACAACAAGGCGGTGCTCAAGTGCCGCAACATGTTCGCACTGGGCTTGGTGTGCTGGCTCTTCAACCGCGACCTCGAGCTGGTGGCCAATTTCCTGCGTGAGAAATTCGCCAAAAAGCCCGCCATCGCAGAAAGCAACATCAAGGTGGTGCAGGCTGGCTTCGACTACGGACACAACGTGCACGCCTCCGTGCCGGCAACATACCGAATAGAGTCTAAATCCAAGGTGAAGGGCCGCTATATGGACATCACCGGAAACAAGGCCACCGCTTACGGCCTCATAGCTGCCGCCGAGAAGGCCGGACTGAGGCTGTACCTCGGAAGCTACCCCATCACCCCCGCCACCGACATCCTCCACGAACTGTCAAAGCACAAGTCATGCGGCGTCATCACCGTGCAGTGCGAGGACGAAATCTCTGGTTGCGCCAGCGCCGTGGGAGCAGCATTCGCCGGGGCACTGGCAGCCACCTCCACCTCCGGACCAGGCATCTGCCTCAAGTCGGAGGCGATGAACCTGGCTGTCATCGACGAACTGCCACTCGTGGTGGTGGACGTGCAGCGAGGAGGACCATCCACAGGCCTGCCCACCAAGAGCGAGCAGACAGACCTCCTGCAGGCTCTCTACGGGCGCAACGGCGAGTCGCCCATGCCGGTCATCGCCGCCAGCAGTCCCACGGCTTGCTTCGACGCCGTGTATGCAGCAGCAAAAATCGCACTGGAGCACCTCACACCGGTCATCCTGCTCACCGACGCATTCGTGGCCAACGGCTCCGCAGCTTGGAAACTGCCCACCATGGACGAGCTGCCCGACATTCACCCGCACTACGTCACACCGGAGCAAAAGGGTTGCTACACTCCATACGAGCGCGACCCGGAGAGCCTGGTGCGCTACTGGGCCATCCCCGGACAGGAGGGCTACACACACATCATCGGAGGATTGGAGAAGGACGGGGCCACAGGAGCCATCTCCACCAACCCGGAAAACCACGACAAGATGTGCCGCCTGCGCGCACAGAAGGTGGCGAGAATACCGGTGCCCGACCTCGAGGTGGCCGGCGACAAGGACGACGCCGAACTACTCATCGTGGGCTTCGGAGGAACCTACGGACATCTCTACTCCGCCATGGAGGAACTGCGCGGAAAGGGAAAGAAAGTCGCACTGGCGCACTTCACATACATCAACCCACTGCCCGCCAACACGGCGGAGGTGCTCTCACGCTACCCGAAAGTGGTGGTGGCCGAGCAGAACTTAGGCCAACTGGCGGCATACCTCCGCTCCAAGGTCGATGGCTTCGTGCCCTTCCAGTTCAACCAGGTGAAAGGCCAGCCATTCGTGGTGGCCGAACTTGTCGAGGCGTTTGAGGAAATCATCAAGAAATGAAAAAGGAGACAACCATGAGCGAATATCAAGCACAAGACTATAAGAAAGGACAACCAAGGTGGTGTCCGGGATGCGGAGACCATTTCTTCCTCGCATCACTACACAAGGCCATGGCAGAGGTGGGCGTGGCACCACACGACATGGCAGTCATCTCCGGCATCGGATGCAGCAGCCGACTGCCATACTACGTGAGCACATACGCCATGCAGACCATACACGGCAGGGCGGCCTCCATCGCAACAGGCGCAAAGGTGGCCAACCCGGAACTCACCATTTGGCAAGTGAGCGGCGACGGCGACGGACTGGCCATCGGAGGAAACCACTTCATCCATGCCATGCGTCGAAACATCGACATCAACATGATCCTCCTCAACAACCGCATCTACGGCCTCACCAAAGGACAGTACTCACCCACCTCGCCAAGAGGCTTCGTCTCAAAGTCGAGCCCCTACGGCACCGTGGAGGACCCCTTCCGACCGGCTGAACTCTGCTTCGGAGCACGCGGAAACTTCTTCGCACGGGCGGTGGCCACCGACAGTCCCGGAACCATCGACATCCTCAAGGCTGCATACCACCACAAGGGAGCTGCCGTATGCGAGATACTGCAAAACTGCGTCATCTTCAACAACGGAGCCTACGACCCCATCTACAACAAGGAGGGGCGCAAGAAAAACGCCATCTACGTCAAGCACGGCGAGAAACTCGTCTTCGGTGAGAACAACGAGTACGGCCTCATGCAGGAGGGCTTCGGCCTCAAAGTGGTGAAAATCGGAGAGAATGGCGTCACCATCGACGACATCCTCACCCACGACGCACACTGCGAGGACAACACCCTGCAACTGAAACTCGCCATGATGGACAACGAGCACGGGTTCCCCGTGGCACTCGGCGTCATACGCGACGTGGAGGCTCCCACATACAACGACTCCGTACATGCACAGATAGAGGAAGTTTCGGCCAAAAAGAAATACCATAATTTCATGGAACTGCTCGAAACCAACGACATCTGGGAGGTGAAATGACACCCCTTTTTGCAAAGCACACCTTGCAAATAGGTTTTCAATAGCATTGGGAAAGATAAAAAGTGTTGTGTAAATTGTTTTGCACAACACTTTTTTATGTGCAATGACTTTGCAGTTACACCATTTTTTACTAATTTTGCGGTCGAAAAAGAAAAGGCAAAAAGAAAGCATAATCAATTTATTTAATATATCATTAACATGGCAAAGTTAGATTTGACACAGTATGGCATCACGGGGTCAACCGTGATTGCTCACAACCCATCCTACGAGTACCTCTATGAGGAGGAGACCAAAGAAGGACTCACTGGCTTCGACAAAGGCCAAGACACCGAACTCAACGCCGTCAACGTCATGACGGGCATCTACACCGGACGCTCGCCCAAAGACAAATACATCGTCGATGACGCACAGAGCCACGACAAGGTGTGGTGGACCACTGAAGGATACAAGAACGACAACCACCCCATGAGCGAAGAGGTGTGGGCAAAAGTGAAGGAGATTGCCATCAATGAGCTGTGCAACAAGAACCTCTACGTGATGGACGCCTTCTGCGGCGCCAACGAGGCAACACGCCTTCGCGTGCGCTTCATCATGGAAGTGGCATGGCAGGCACACTTCGTCAAGAACATGTTCATCCAGCCCACCGAGGAGGAATTGGAGAACTTCGAGCCCAACTTCGTCATCTACAACGCATCGAAGGCAAAAGTGGAAAACTACAAGGAACTGGGACTCAACTCCGAGACTTGCGTCGCTTTCAACACCACCACCCGCGAGCAATGCATCATCAACACATGGTATGGCGGTGAGATGAAGAAAGGAATGTTCTCCATGATGAACTACTTCCTCCCGCTCCAAGGCATCGCTTCCATGCACTGCTCCGCTAACACCGACATGGAGGGCAAGAACACTGCCATCTTCTTCGGACTGTCAGGAACAGGCAAGACCACGCTCAGCACCGACCCGAAGCGCCTCCTCATCGGAGACGACGAGCACGGATGGGACGACGAGGGCGTGTTCAACTTCGAAGGTGGATGCTACGCCAAGGTCATCAACCTCGACAAGGAGAGCGAGCCCGACATCTACAACGCCATTCGCCGCAACGCTCTCTTGGAGAACGTCACCGTGGACGAGAACGGCAAGATTGACTTCGCCGACAAGAGCGTCACAGAGAACACACGCGTCAGCTACCCCATCAACCACATCGAGAAGATTGCTGCCAACGTCAACACCAAGAGCGCAGGACCGGAAGCCAGCAACGTCATCTTCCTCTCTGCCGACGCTTTCGGCGTGCTGCCTCCCGTGAGCATCCTCACACCGGAGCAGACCAAATACTATTTCCTCTCCGGCTTCACAGCAAAACTCGCCGGAACGGAGCGTGGCATCACGGAGCCGACACCTACTTTCTCCGCTTGCTTCGGACAAGCATTCCTTGAGCTCCATCCCACCAAGTATGCAGAGGAACTGGTGAAGAGAATGGAGAAGAGCGGCGCCAAGGCTTACTTGGTCAACACCGGATGGAACGGAACTGGAAAGCGCATCTCCATCCGCGACACCCGCGGCATCATCGACGCCATCCTCGGCGGAGACATCCTCAATGCTCCTACAAAGAAGATTCCGTATTTCGACTTCGAGGTGCCCACAGCACTGCCCGGCGTCGATCCCGCCATCCTCGACCCACGCGACACCTATGCCGACCCCGCCATCTGGGAGGAGAAGGCCAAGGACCTCGCAGGACGCTTCATCAAGAACTTCGTGAAGTATGAGGGCAACGAGGCCGGCAAGGCTCTCGTCGCTGCTGGACCGAAACTCTAAACGACACACTACACCCTATAGCAAGCCCCGGCCTCCAAGCCGGGGCTTTCGTTTTGTTCGCTTGCCAACAAAAGACCGCATATCGAGGCCGGAACCTTCCAGATTTCAGCACTCGGACCCGCACAACATTTATAGGGGCATCATCCTCTCCTTGCTTCTATGAGAGGTTTGTCCCAAAATATCTTTCCATTGGCTTCCTCGGCCAACAAGTCAGCTTCTTTTTGTATAATTTCCATGAACAACTTTTCACGCTTCTTCGACCTCCGGCCAGGTGCCTCGAACACCACCTTGGAGAAATAGGCATCGTAGGAAACAGCAAAGTCATCCTCAGAGACATGAGGGAAGAAAGAAACCGCCACCTCATACTTGATTCGCCCTTCCTCGGAAGTGGCTATCAGCATCACTGAAGCGGCACGACGTTCAACACCGTTGAATGTACATTCAGCGGAGAAGTATTGTAGATAGACATTGACTGTAGCCATAGCTGATGATTGTTGGTATGGTTATAGGAGGTTGATGGATTCTTCCAAATCCTCACCGACTTTTTTACTGGCCACCTCAAACTGGCTCAGGACCTCTTCCCGGAGGAGAGACAGCTTCGCCTTGACGATGGAATTGAGGGAGTAGTTCTTGCTGAAAAGCGTCTCGTCTTCAATGTCGAACTTCTTGGAAAGAAGCCCGTCGAGCGAAACATGCTGAGAATAGTACATCAGCATACTGAGGAAGAACGGTGAAAGGACGTTTTCACCCTTTTCCATACGAAAGACCATCAACTGCGAGGTGCCCAGTTCCTCGGCAATCTTCGTCTGTGTCATTCCTAATTTCTGACGGACTTGCTTGAAGCGCTTGCCCATCTCCTTCACGTCTATGGCTTTTGCGTAATCGTTCATGGCGTTATATCAT
>CADBBP010000078.1 GCA_902792855.1 uncultured Prevotellaceae bacterium | reverse complement strand
CCAGTTTCCTGCTTCCTGGTATTCTGCCGTTGCGGATTCGGTGGTGCCCCATACGGTCTCAGAGACAGCATCAACAACGTAGGTCCACATATAAAGTAAGGCAGCCCAGCAGAAGAACTGCACCAGTCCCACCCTCCAGAATGTGGCAGGTGCGTTTTTGAGCAAAGTGAACCAGTTGCCGCTGTCCTCCTTCTTCTCCATCAGACCATGATATTCGGCATACTCCTTAGGTGGCATCTCGCGCACCTTCAACGTGGTGTAGATGACACACAAGATGAGGATGAGAGCTCCGATGTAGAAGGACCACACCACCGATGGTGGCACGACACCCTCAGGAGCGACATTCTTCAGCCCTATCCAGGTGAAGAAGAATGGGAAGACGAAGCCCACCACGCTTCCGGCATTGCAGAGGAACGACTGTATGCTGTAGGCTTTGGCCTTCTGCTTCTCATTGACCATGTCACCGACAAGCATTTTGAACGGTTGCATGGCCATGTTGATGGAAGTGTCAAGCAGCATGAGGGCGATTAGTCCGAAGATGAGAGCCGCCGACACACTCATTCCTAAAGAGCCTGCATTGGGCAGGAGACACATCACGGCCACAGCCATGGCCGCTCCAACGAAGAGGTAGGGGATGCGGCGTCCAAAACGGCACCACGTCTTGTCGGAAAGGCTACCCACGATGGGTTGCACAATGATGCCCATCAAGGGAGGCAGTATCCAAAAGAAGCTCAGCGAATGAGGGTCGGCACCCAGCGTCCTGAAGATGCGGCTGATGTTGCCGCTCTGAAGGGCATACGCTATTTGCACGCCAAAAAAGCCGAAACTCAGGTTCCAGAGTTTCCAAAAGTTAAGGTCGGGTCTTGTTTTCATTATTTTTATGGGTTTTTAGGGTTATACTGGGAGGGAATGGGATGTTCTGGGAGGGAATGGGATGTTCTGGGAGGAGCTGGGGAATATGGGGTCTTCTTTTGCCCTATCTTGTAGTGCCTCTTACGATGAGCCGGGTGCGCACGACGCGCTTTTCCACCTTGTCGGGGGGAATGAAGCCCTCCGCTTTGGCGATGAGAATGTTGGCGGCCTCCTCTCCCACCACTTTGCCGCGCTGCTCAACGGTGGTGAGCATCGGTTCGCAGGCGATGGCCCTCTCTCCGTTCGTGAAACCGCAGATGGAGATGTCATCGGGGACGTGGAAGCCAAGGCGCTTGGCGGTGTAAAGGATGCCAATGGCGGTATCGTCGTTGACGGCGAAGAAAGCGTCGGGATGCTCGTCCATGGCAAGCAGTTCGGGTGTGATGAGTTCTGCGTCGGCCCTGTTGTCACAGATGCGCATGTATCGTGGGTCGGGCGGGAGGCCGTGCCTGAGCAGTGCGTCCCGATAGCCGTTGTACCGATTTTTCGAGATTTCCAAATGCATCGAGGAGCCATAGTATGCCACTCTTCTACAGCCAGTTTCCACGAGGTGCGTCACCGCGTTGAAGGCACCCATGTAGTCATCCACCACCACACGGCTGCTGTTGATGCCAGTGCAGATGCGGTCGAAGAATACCAATGGCACGCCGTTGCTGATGAGGCGCTCGAAATGGTCATATTTCACCGTGTCCTTCGCCTGTGAGACGATGATGCCACACACCTTGTTTTCATAGAAAGCCTGGCAGATGCGCACCTCCCGCTCATATTGCTCACCGCTCTGAGCCACCATGAGCATATAGCCCCTGGCGGCGGCCTCCTCCTCTATGCCGCCGAGAATGGAGGAGAAATAGAAATGATTGAGCTGCGGCATGATGACGCCGATGATTTTCATCGGGTGCACACGGCTGTGCCTCAACGACTCCGCCAAGAGGTTGGGCGCGAAGTTGTGCTCACGGGCGTATGCCTTGATGGCCTCGCGCCGCTCCACGCTGATGCGCGGGCTGTCCTTCAGGGCCCTTGAGACAGTGGCAACGGAAACTCCCAGTTCCCGTGCGATGTCCTTCATGGTGAGTGGCGGATGTTCGTTCATCATTTCACGAATTATGAAAACCAAGGGCAAAGATATGAAAAAAAAGGAAACGTTGTTCTCCCACATCTTTTATATTATTCCATTTGTTTGCGCAAACGTTTGCATAGCTGAAAATAAATATTTTCCGATATAAAAAGTACAATGGTGCAAAAAATGACTTATTTTTGCAATCTCAATATTCCTTTGACAAGAAAATTCCGTTCCTACCCATCCCATAGGACTTCCAAATGATAAGAGATTATTACCTAAATAAATAATATACAATTCAATAATATACTAACTTAAAACAAAACAAGATGAAGCAGGTACATTTCGCAATTCCTGTTAGGTTATTCGGCCTCCTCATGGGGCTGTTCCTATCAGCAAGTGCCTTTGGACAGTCATTCACTGTCAATGGCCATGTAAAGGATCCTACCGGCGAAGACATCATCGGCGCCACCATCCGCATTGTCGGGCAGGCTGGCGGCGTGGTGACCGACTTCGACGGCAATTTCACTATCGAAGCAAAGCAAGGCGACGTGCTGCAAGTCTCGTACATAGGTTATGAGACAGCAGAGGTGGCCGCCGCCCCCCATGTGGAGGTGCTGCTCAAAGACGACTCCCACTCACTCAACGAGGTGGTGGTGATTGGTTATGGTGTGGCGAAGAAGAACGACCTCACCGGCTCTGTCACAGCCATCAAGCCCGACGAGAAGAACCATGGTCTCATCACCAGCGCCCAAGACATGATCCAGGGCAAGATTGCCGGTGTGACCGTGACCAACGGTGGTGGTACTCCCGGTGGAGGGGCTACCATCCGCATCCGTGGCGGCTCGTCGCTCAACGCCAGCAGCGACCCGCTCATCGTCATCGACGGAATGGCGATGGACGAGATTGGCGTGAAAGGCTCCGCCAACGCATTGGCGATGGTCAACCCCAACGACATCGAGAGCTTCACCGTGCTCAAGGACGCCTCCGCCACTGCCATCTATGGTAGCCGCGGCTCCAACGGTGTCATCATCATCACCACGAAGAAGGGACGCACAGGAATGGCTCCGCAGGTGAGCTACAACGGCAACATCTCCTACTCCGTAAAGGCCAACGAGTTCGACGTGCTCAGCGCCAGCGAGTATCGCGACTTCATCAAGTCGTACTACGGCCAAGGCTCCGACGCATGGAACCTCCTCGGCAACGCCGACACCGACTGGACCGACCAAATCTTCCACGGCGCGGTGAGCAGCGACCACACCGTGACGGTGAAAGGCGGCTTGAAGAACATGCCCTACCGCCTCAGTGCAGGCTACACCGACCAGAACGGTATCCTCAAGACTTCCAACTACCAGCGTGTGACCACCAGCGTGACCCTCAACCCCTCGCTGCTCAACGACCACCTGAAATTCAACATCAACGGCAAGTTCATGTACAACCACAACAGGTATGCCAACACCTCTGCCATCAGCAACGCCCTGCGCATGGACCCCACGCAGCCCGTCACCACCAACGACCCGGCCACGCTGAGATTCATGGACAAGCCCGGAAGCCTCTACCCCGGCTCACCCCAAGCCATCAGCAATTTCCATGGCTATTGGGGATGGCTCGCCAGCTCCACTGCCTATGGTGACAGTGCATGGGACTACATCCTCAACACCAAGTCCACCTACAACCCCGTGGCTTTGCTCTATGAGAAGAACGACCGCGCCAACTCCTACGACTATCTGGGCAACGTGGAGGTGGACTACCAAGTACACGGCTTCGAAGACCTCAGACTGCACATGAACGCCTCCGGCGACTGGGGCAACGGACAGCAGGACACCGACTACGCCGACTGGGGACCCTCCAACAACTACATGGGCAACAGCGGCTTCTCCAAGGAGCACAAGTACACCCTCACCTACTCCGCCTACGCACAATACTACAAGGACTTCCTCGAGACCCAACATTTCGACATCATGGCCGGTTACGAGTGGAGCCATAACAAATATTGGGGCAACTCCTACTATGCCGACCACTACCCTGCCAACACCGCCCTGAGGGATTCCAGCGGGAAGTCACTTGCCGGCACCCCATACAGCGACCCCTCCATCAGCGAGTGGAAGCAAGAGAGCTACTTGGTGAGTTTCTTCGGACGTGCCAACTACATCGCCTGGGACCGCTATATGATTACCGCCACCGTCAGACGCGACGGTTCCTCACGCTTCAGAGAGCACTGGGCCACCTTCCCCTCCGTTGCCTTGGGATGGAAGATCAGCGAGGAAGGCATCTTCAAGAACGCCACCTGGCTCAACGAACTCAAGTTGCGCTTGGGATGGGGTAAGACCGGACAGCAGAACGGCATTGGCAACTACACCTACTTCGCATCCTACAACGCGAACAGCAACAACGTTGACGGACGCTATCCCATCACCGGAGTCAACGGCAGCGGACTTCTCTACCGTCCCGACGCCTACAACAAGAACCTGAAGTGGGAGACCACCACCACCTACAACGTGGGTTTGGACTTCAGCATGTTCAAGAACCGTGTCAGCGGTAGCGTCGATTGGTACAAGCGGAAGACCACCGACCTGATCAACTACGCCTCCGTGTCTGCCGGCTCCAACTTCAGGAACACCGTCATCTCCAACATCGGCTCTTTGGAGAACACCGGTATCGAGGCCTCGCTCACCGTTCGCCCGGTACAGACCACCAACTGGCAATGGGAGGTGAGCGCCAACTTCACCTACAACAAGAACGAAATCACCGAGCTTACCGGCGAGGCCTCCATCATCAAGACGGGTGGTATCGCATCAGGTACCGGCAACACCGTCCAGGCACACACCGTTGGCAAACCTCACCACTCCTTCTACGTCTATCAGCAAGTATATGACGAGAACGGCAAGCCACTTGAGGGTGTCTATGTGGACCGCAACGCCGACGGTCAAATCTCTGACGCAGACCTCTATTTCTACAAGAGCCCCGATGCTCCCTACACCGCCGGTCTCAGTTCCAGGCTGCAATACAAGAACATCGACTTCGGCTTCGGACTGCGCGCCAGTTTCGACAACTACGTCTATTGGGACAGCCAGGCAGGCTTCGCCAACATCGACAAGCGTTACGACAACTCCTTCTTCTACCTGCAGAACGCGACACCTATTTCAATAAAGAATGGTTGGCAGACATACGACCAGGTGGTATCCGACTATTTCATCCACAATGCCTCGTTCCTCAAGTGCGACAACATCACCTTGGGATACTCCTTCAGCAGCCTCTTCAAGGGGGGTGGTTACAAAGGCATCGACGGACGCATCTACATGTCGGCCACCAACGTGTTCACCATCACCAAGTATGATGGTATGGACCCGGAAGTCTCTGGAGGCATCGACAACGCCATCTACCCAAGGCCGTTCACCCTGCAATTAGGATTGAACCTCAACTTCTAAGGCCATGGAGATGAGAAAAGACAATAGGTTTACACTGTCAAACAAAAAAACTCACACGATCATGAAATACAGACATATCATCACCAAGGCCTCTCTGGCAGCCACCTTTATGGCAGCCATGACGGTCTCCTGCACCGGCGACCTTGACGTCACGCCCATCGACCCCAGTTCGACGATGGTGGTCGATGAACCAGCTCTCTATACCAAATGCTATGCCAACATGGCTTTGGCCGGCAACTACGGCGCTAACGGCGACTGCGACATCGACGGTCTCGACGGCGGCACCACCGGCTTCGTCCGCCAGATGTGGAACGCCAACGAACTGACCACCGACGAGGCCATCTGCGCCTGGGGCGACCCCGGCATTCCCGGCTTCAACTACGACCAGTGGGACGCCTCCCACCCCATGCTGCAAGGCTTCTATTACCGTCTCTACGCCGGCATCTCCTACTGCAACCACTACCTCGACGTTTGCAAGGACGTGGACGCCACACGACAGGCGGAGGTGCGCTTCCTCAGAGCGCTCTACTACTATTTCCTCATGGACTGCTGGGGCAACGTTCCCTTCACCACCGAACTCTCCGACAAAAGCCCGGAGCAAATCCAACGCGCCGACCTCTTCAAATGGATTGAGAGCGAGTTGAAGGACATCGTGGGACAGATGGAAGCCCCGCAAGCACGCACCAGCAGCAGCCCCGGATACGGACGCGCCGACCAAGACGCCGCCAACCTGTTGCTCGCACGCATCTACCTCAACGCCGGCGTCTATACTGGAACACCAAGGTGGAACGAGGCAAAAGAGTATGCAGAGAAGGTGATCAACGGCCCGCACAAGCTGTGGAGCGCAGGCGCAGGAAAGTGGAGCGCCTACCAGATGCTCTTCATGGGCGACAATGGCGAGAGCGGTGCATCCGTGGAAGCAATCCTCCCACTTCTCCAAGACGGCAAGACCACCACGTCATGGGGCACCACGCTCTTCCTCATGGCATCAGCATGGCAGTCAGACATGGATGTGGACGGCGACTATGGCAGCATAGAGTACTGGGCCGGCAACCGCACACGCTCGCAACTCGTGTCCAAATTCTTCCCCAACAACGACGCACCAGCCGCCAACATCCAAGACATGGCAGCAGCTGCCGGCGACGACCGCGCCCTCTTCTACGGCATCGACCGTGAGTTGACGGTGACATCACCCTCCAGCTACACTTCCGGATACGCCGTGGGCAAGTTCCGCAACACCTACTCCTCAGGAGCCACTCCTCACGACACGCAATTCCCCGATGCCGACTACTTCCTCATGCGCTCGGCAGAGGCATACCTCATCGCCGGTGAGGCCGACGCCCAACTCAACGGAGGCACCACCTCGGCCACTGGCACCAGTTACCTCAACGCTCTGCGCCTCAGGGCACACGCCTCTGTTCGCGCACAGTTCTCTCTCGACCAAATCATCGACGAGCGCGCCCGTGAACTCTACTGGGAAGGCTTCCGCCGCACTGACCTGGTGCGCTTCGGCTACTTTGCCGGAGCCAAGAGCGGCGAGTACACGTGGGAATGGAAAGGCGGTGCACAAAACGGCGCCAGCCTGCCCGAATACCGCAATCTCTTCGCACTACCATCGGAGGATGTCAACGCCAACCCCAACTTGAAGCAGAACACCGGATATTGACCAAGGGAACCCAAACAAAGCAAATAACATGAAAAAGATATTTCCATACGCGATGATGCTGCTTGCCGGCACATTCGCCCTCACATCGTGCGACGACGACAGGGACTCCAACCCCACCCTGACGCAACCGCAGAGCTTCACGCTCAACACACCGGTCATCACCGGCAACGTGGACTTGGAGAAGTCGGCCACCGTGGCCCTCACATGGTCGCAGCCAAGGCCCTACAACAACTTCGATGCCCCCATGGTGCCCACCTACAAGGTGCAAATCTCACCAACAGGGTCGTTCAACAAGGAATTTGACTCCAACCTGGAAGACAACACCGGAGCCGACTACTTCACCCTCGAAGAGTCCTACAACAGCGGGCAGAACGTAGAAATCAGCACTGCCACCATCGACAGGAACCTCATCATGCTCAACGGATGGGACGCTCCCTCCAAAGTTCCCTCGTTGCTCGACCTCGCCATCCGCGTGAAGGCTTGCATCCAGGATGCCGGTTTCAGAGAGTATGCCACCATCTTCTCCAACGTGGTGACACTCAAGACCGTGCCTTACTACATGGAACTGAAGCCCGCCGACCCGGAGATATGGTGGCTTATCGGTGCCGACATCGCCGACGGTTCATGGGCATCCAACCTCGGACAGAGCGTCATACCCCTGCAGACCTTGGCCGACCAGGAGTATGACAGCAAGACCGGGCAAGGCATCATCTCATGGACAGGATACCTTGGCGGCAACGGCTTCAAACTCGTGAAGACCCCCGGCAACTGGGATGACCAGTGGGGCCAGGGCGACGGCGGCTTCGTCAAGAACGACGGCGGCTCAGGCAACATCACCGTGAGCGAGCCGGGCATCTACACCGTCACCCTCAGCACCGCCACCAACGAGCTCTCCGTGGAGAAGCAAAGCATCACTCCCAAAGTCTTCGACGGAATGGCCATCTCCGGCTCCTTCAACGAATGGAGCGACACCCCGATGAATCCTTGCTCCACCGGATGGGAGAACCATGACTGGTATGTCACCACCACCCTCGACGCCGGCGCCGAGATCAAGGTGAAGCAAGCCGGTTCATGGGACTTCAACAAGGGTGGCGTCTTCTACGATTACAGCGAGGGAATGTACGTCTACGGAGAGGACAACGGCCCCAACCTCGTCATCGCAGAATCGGGCACCTACCTGATTATCTTCAACGACATTACCGGCTTCATCCGCTTCATCAAGCAGTAAAGGCAGCTCATCGACAATCATAAAACGAACACAACCATGACAAAGAAAATATTTCTTGCTTTAGCGCTCGCCGGCACACTGGCCGCCTGCACCGAGGACTACAAAGAGTGGCTCGACCCGCAAGTGGTGCCACAACCCCAGACCGTCTCCTTCGGCGACGGAAGCGTCTCCACGGTGGGAGTCATCGACTTCAACAGCATCACAGCCGACAAGGTGAAGGTGTGCAACATCACAGCCCCCACGGCCTCCGACCCCGCTTTCACGCCATCATACACCATCACGATAGGCGACCAGACCTTTGAAATCGACGCCGACGGCACCATGTCGGCCAGCGACCTGCAGAGCTACGTCATCGCCCAATACGGCCGCAGGCCAGTTGAGCGTGCCGTACCGGCCACGGTGAGCATGTGGTTAGGCAACGGTGTGACGACGGTGAAGACAGCCACTTCCGGCGCGTTCAACATCACCGCCATCCCCAAGGCTCCGCAAATCTCTCAGAACTACTACATCGTGGGAGGCCCCAACGACTGGGGCGAGTCGGCAAAGAACAAGACGCTGAAATTCTCGCATAGCGGGCTCGACGTCTATGAAGACCCCGTCTTCACAGTCATCTTCAATGCATCAGAGGGCGACACGTGGTTTGCCATCGGCGACGACGAGGCCTGCGAGGCCATCGCCAACGACAACGACTGGTCGAAACTGTTCGGCACGACGAAGGGCAATGGCAACACCGACCCCTCCGGCACGCTCGACCGCCGCTACAACCTCAGCGACGACGGCTCCTTCTGCGTACCTGCTGGAGGCAAGCTCATCAAGGTGACCCTCAACATGATGGACTACAGCTATCAGATTGAATCGCTCAACATCTCAGAGAACTACTACCTCATCGGCGGTCCGGGCGAATGGAACAGTTCCAAGGACCAAAAGTTCTCGCACAGCAGCAAGAGTGTCTTCGACGACCCCGTTTTCACCTACACCTTCGCCAGCACCGGCGGTGAGATGTGGTTCGCATTCGGCGACGACGAGGCCATCGACGCCGTGGGCGAGGGCACATGGAACAAGCTCTTCGGCACCAAGGGTGACAGCAAGGACCTCAGCGGCTCCTTCGACCGTCGCTACAACCTCGACGGCGACCACTCCTTCTGCGTGGACGGCTCTGCCAAGTTCTACCGCTTCTCCGTCAACATGATGGACTACACCTACGAGATCACACCGCTCAACTTCAGCGAGTTCTACTATGAAATCGGCAACGAGAGCAGCTGGTCGGCAGCCCATCCGCTCTACAGTGCAGCCAACGACGGCAAGTACCAGGGCTACTACTATCTCGACGGAGAGTTCAAGTTCAAGCCCAACGCCGACAACTGGGACGACGACCTGGAGTATGTGGACGGCGACTCGATGGGTGGCACGCTGCAGTCTTCGGGCGGTCCCAACTGCCCCAACCCGGGAGCCGGCTTCTACCAAATCAACCTTGACGCAGGCGCACTGTCCTACAACCTCGTACGCATAGAAGCCATCGGCATCATCGGCGGCTTCAACGGATGGAGCGGCGACGTGGACATGACCTACAACAAGGATGAGGGCTGCTGGGAGGCTACTGCCACCATCGACTCCGACACCGAACTGAAATTCCGTGCCAACCACGACTGGGCCATCAACTGGGGCGGCGATGTGAACAACCTGACTCAGGATGGCGCCAACCTCATTGTCTCGGCAGGAACGCACACGTTCAAACTCTATCTCAGCTATCAAGGCAACAACCGCGTGGTCATCAACTAAAAAAGCAAAAAGACAATGAAAAGATTGAGTTATATCCTTGCCACGGTGGCACTCCTTCTCGGAGTGTCCACCACGGCCACCGCACAAGATGCGGACGAATACTATCCCCACAACTTCATCTCAGTGCAGGGCGGCGGACAGGTGACCCTCACCCACTACGACCTCATGGACCTCTTCACCCCGCAGGTGGCCGTCTCCTTTGGACGGTATTTCAACCCGAAAGTGGGCGCACGCCTGCACCTGCAGGGCTTCGACACGAAAGGTGGCTTCCAGAAGGACCGCTTCCCAGGCCTCACCGATGACCAAGACTACAAGTTCAAGGCCGTCACGGGTGACCTCGACCTCTTGATGAACATGTCGAACATCCTCGCACCCAACCGTTCCTCGCAGAAATTCAACTGGGTGCTCATCGCCGGCTTCGGTGTCAACTACGGATGGGATTTTGACGAGTACAAGGGCATCGTCAACAGCATGAAGGCCAACAACAACTATTACGTTGGTCCCGACCAGTGCGGCACCAAGCACAGCTCCTACAACGGACGCCTCGGCACGCAGTTTGAGTTCTGCCCCAGCCGCAACTTCGGCATCAGCCTCGAACTCGACGCCAACTACAAGAATGACTGCTACAACCTGAAGGCCAACTACGACCCCGACTGGCAGATTGCAGCCCTCGTGGGTCTGACCTACAAGTTTGGCATGAAGAAGAAGCCCGCCCCAGTGGTGGTGCCACCAGCACCCGTGGTGGAGGAGCCGGAGCCCGTGGTGGTGAAGGAAGAGCCCAAACCGGAGCCCAAGGTGGAGCCTAAGAAGGAAGAACCCAAGCCCGTGGTGAAGGACGAGCCGCTGCGCGAGACATTCTTCTACGTCATTCGCGAGTCGGATCCCGAGCCAGAGGTAATTCTCAACAGAATCGTCGCTTGGTGCAACAAGTATCCCGCAAAGCGCATCAGCATCAAGGGATACGCCGACCGTGGCACTGGCAACCCGCGCATCAACGTGGGCTATGCAAAGGCACGTTCTGAGAAGGTGGCCAAAGCACTACAGCAGAAGGGCATTGACAAGAGCCGCATGACGGTAGAGTCCTTCGGCGACACCGTGCAGCCCTTCCCCGACAACGACCGCAACAGGTGCGTCATCGTCGTGGGCGAATAATCTCTCCCTGATGAACATAAGCATTCCGGGGCGGCACATGATTGTGTCGCCCCGGAATGCTTCTATGGAGTACATAGTTCATACGTTTTTGTGCTCCATACGGTGCAAAGGCATAATTTATCTTTGAAAAATAAAAAACGAATCAAGCAAACTAATGCATAAAAATGACAAGAATCCACTTTTATGGCCTTAAAAGTGCGATGAGAATACATTTTAATGGCCTTAAAAGTGTGATGAGAAATGATGCTATAAAAATTTTCACAGCCCCCTTAATATACCCGATAGGATATAATTTGTCTATTTAGACAACAATTATATCCTATCGGGTATAAAATCACCAAATAGAACAAATTTATACCCGATATGATGCAAAACATTAAAAATTAATAGTAACTTTGCATCCATAAAGTATAAAGTATGGCAGAGAAGAACAAATTATCACAATATGTGAAAGCCTCAAGAAAGCAATATGGGCTGACACAAGAAGCCTTGTCATATAAGTCGGGAGTGGGCCTGCGCTTCATACGAGACTTGGAACAAGGAAAGAAAAGCCTCCGTATGGACAAGGTGAACACTGTGCTCAGCCTATTTGGGGCAGAGCTTGGTGTGGTACAACAACAAAGAGGAGAGGAGATGCCATGAGACGAGCAGATGTATATTTGCGTGACGAAAAAGTTGGGCAACTCGTAGAAGACGAGGATGGTTACACCTTTTCCTACGACCAAGAATACTTGGCTTCCAAGGAGGCAGAGCCCATCAGCCTAACACTGCCATTGACACACACGCCCTATCACTCTTCTATGATGTTCCCCTTCTTTGACGGATTAATCCCTGAGGGTTGGATGCTTAACATAGCCACAAAAAACTGGAAAATCAGTGCTAATGACCGGATGGGTCTTCTTATGACTTGCTGCAAAGACTGCATAGGTGCCGTTGGACTCATAGCAAAAGAGGAGATATGAGAATTATGGACAAATGTCTTTTTTGTTACAAAGAATTGCAGGAAGGTTGGAAAGACTACCATCCCACATGCGCAAAAAAGTTTTTTGGAACCGCACAAGCCCCTCTGCTGCCTTACTCCCGAAACGACATCAACGACTTGGCGCGAGAGGCTGTATTGAGAAGAACCTCCGTGACTGGCGTTCAATCCAAATTGTCGCTCGACGTAAACAAAGGCGGGAGGGACGAGGCAGACCGCCTTACCATCGTCGGCCTCTGGGGAAGGTATATCCTAAAACCGAAGTCGGAAGAATTCCCTTGGCTTCCTGAGGTGGAAGACCTGACAATGCATCTGGCAAGTTTGGCTCATATCAATGTCGTACCGCACACGTTGATACGCTTCAGCGATGGAGAGTTGGCTTATGTCACACGAAGGATTGACCGTGACAAGAACGGTCACAAAATCCTTATGGAAGACTTCTGCCAAATAGCAGGGAGGCTCACTGCAGACAAGTACAAGTCATCTTACGAAAAAATTGCCAAACTCATCAAGACCTACTCATCTGCTCCAATGCTCGATTTGGCCAATTTTTGGGAAGTGGTAGTGTTCTCTTGGATTACCGGGAACTCCGACATGCATCTGAAGAATTTCTCACTCATCAGCCAACGCCCTGGCAATTACATTCTCTCACAAGCCTACGATTTAATCAATGTCCATCTGGTGTTTCCCGATGACGACGAGGAAGTTGCACTAACCATTGATGGAAAGAAGAAGAAAATCAGGCGAGAGAACTTGGAACACGCCATGCTCTCCACCGGGCTTGAAAAAAGAGTTGTCGAGAACATATTCAATATGTTCAAGAAAACCACAAAAAAATGGTATGAATTCATAGAGAATAGTTTCCTTTCCATAGAGTTGAAGGAAAAATACAAAGAAGAAATAGCTAGCCACATCGCCATGCTGTAACAGCTATGCACAATCGGTGAAGAGATGTGTATTCCTCTAAATGCAAACGTTTGCACTAACCTTTTGTAAAATAAGTTGCACATACAAGGCCATGGTATGGGAAAAAACACTAATTTTGCACAAAACGAGAATCATCAAACCCCATAAACCAAGACCGAAATGAAAAAAGTGCAACTCTTCATCGCCACCGCCTTGATGCTCGCCACCTTCCAGTCCAGCAGCGCACAGGGATGGCCCACCAACTACGACGGCGTGATGCTCCAAGCCTTCTACTGGGACAGTTTCACCCCCACGCAATGGCAGACCCTCGAAGCCCAAGCCGACGACATCGCACCCTACTTCTCCTTAGTGTGGGTGCCTCAGAGCGGCCGCGCCGCCAACAACCCCTCCATGGGCTACGACCCCCTCTACTGGTATGACCAGAACAGCAGCTTCGGCAACGAGGCGCAACTCAAGTCGATGATACAAGCCTTCAAGAACAGGGGGACCGGTGTCATCGCCGACGTGGTGGTCAACCACCGCGGCAACGTAAGCAACTGGGTGGACTTCCCCCTTGAGACCAACCCGTGGAACGGCCAGACCTACCAAATGACCTCCACTGACATCTGCCGCGACGACGACAACGGAGCCACCCTCGACTGGGCCACGAAAAACGGCTACTCCCTCAGTCCCAACACCGACACAGGAGAGGGATGGGGCGGCATGCGCGACCTCGACCACAAGAGCCAGAACGTGCAGGAGAACGTGAAAGCCTATCTCAAGTACCTCATCAACTACTTGGGCTACACTGGTTTCCGCTACGATATGGTGAAAGGCTACAGCGGATCCTACACCGGGATGTACAACGCCGACTGCGGTGTGAAATACTCCGTGGGAGAGTGCTGGGACGGAACCAACACCATCCGCAACTGGATTGACGCCACCCGTTTCAACAATGAGATACAGAGTGCCGCCTTCGACTTCCAGTTCCGCTACACCGTGCGCAACGCCGCCAACAACGGCGACTGGACCCGCTTAGGCAAGCAGAACGACGGCAACTGGCCATTGGTGAGCAGCAACTACAACAGTGGGGCATACCGAAGATATGCCGTCACCTTCGTGGAGAACCACGACACCGAGCGACGCAGCAACGCCTCACAAGACCCCCTGCTGCGCGACACCCTTGCCGCCAATGCCTACCTCCTCGCCATGCCCGGCACGCCCTGCGTCTTCATGACCCACTGGCTCGACTGCAAGAAAGACATCAAGATGATGGTCAACGCCCGCAAGGCCGCCGGCATCCACAGCGAGAGCGCTTACTCCAACTTCGCCAACAACAGTGCTTACTACGCCGTCAAGGTTGATGGCACAAAATGCGGCCTCCTCGCCGTGATGGGTTCCAATCCCGCAGGCTACACCCCCAACGACACATGGCAGCGCATCCTCGCCGGACACCATTACGCCTACTACCTGCAGAAGAGCGCAGAGATAGCATGGGTGGACCTCCCCAGCGGCAACTACGACGGCACACAGACAGCCACGCTCACCGCCGTGAGC
>CADBBP010000077.1 GCA_902792855.1 uncultured Prevotellaceae bacterium | reverse complement strand
TTTCATCAAATTGATCATTCTCATCATAATCCCAATATATTGTAGGGTAATATTCACCATATACCACTTCTTTAATATCACTATCGCAAACTGCGGCATATTCACTGGGAGTAAACTCCTGGATTCTCAGGAAGGGTGCTGAATATGGGAGTCTTTTGTCTTTATCCATGGATGATGATTGTTTTGGAAGGTTTTGTATTAGCATGCAAAAATAATGAATTATTTTGGATGCTGCAAATGATAAGAGGTGTTTTTCTTGTCTTTTGTGGCTTTTCGAGGGGATGGGGATTGATGGGGGGTGTCGCGATGACATCGCAACATACAGAACGTAGAGAGGGAAGAGGAAAAGAAAAAGCCTCCCGCACCGGGGGGTGTGGGAGGCGGAATTGTAGTAGTTGAGACCGTTCAAACTGTGTTGTATCTTAGGTGATTGGCACTACATGACACCTTCGTCCCTGAGTTTCACTTGCCATTTCCATGCTGAGGCGAGGACGTCCTCAATGGGCGTGTCGGCCTTCCAGCCGAGCACCTTGTTGGCCTTGTCCACATTGCCCCATACCTTCTCGATGTCACCCTCGCGACGCGGAGCGAAGGACCAGTTGAGTTTCACGCCAGTGGCCTTCTCGAAGCCCTGCACCACCTCGAGGGTGGAGAGGCCGCGACCTGTGCCGATGTTGAACACCTCCACGGGGTCTGTCTCCTGCTCCAGGACGCGTGTCATGGCAGCCACGTGAGCCTTTGCCAAATCGACCACATAGATGTAGTCGCGAATGCAAGTGCCGTCGGGAGTGTTGTAGTCATTACCGAAAACCTTCAGTTCCTTGCGGATGCCGATGGCCGTCTGTGTGACGAAGGGGATGAGGTTCATCGGCACGCCGAGGGGCAGTTCGCCGATGTGTGCTGAGGGATGTGCACCGATGGGGTTGAAATAGCGGAGGATGACCGACTTGATGTTGGCACCTGAGTGGATGTAGTCCTGAATGATTTCCTCATTGATTTGCTTGGTGTTGCCGTATGGGCTGAGCGCCTTCTGGATGGGAGCGTTCTCCGTGACTGGGAGGTTCTCCGGCGAGGGCTGTCCATAGACGGTGCAGCTTGACGAGAAGATGATGCCCTTGACGTCAAACTGCGGCATGAGTTCGAGCAAGTTGATGAGGCTGTTGATGTTGTTGCGGTAGTAGAGCAGCGGTTTCTCCACACTCTCCCCCACCGCCTTGCTGGCGGCGAAGTGAATGATGCCGCAGATGCCCGGGTACTTGGTGAAGACGGCTCTCAGTCCCTCCAAGTCGCAGCAATCGACCTTCTCGAAAGCAGGCCTGATGCCGGTGATTTTCTCAATGCCGTCCACCACTTCAATTTTCGAGTTGGAGAGGTTGTCCACGATGACGACGTCATAGCCTGCCTGTTGCAGTTCCACGGTGGTGTGCGAGCCGATGAAGCCCGTTCCACCCGTGACGAGGATAGTTTTTTTCATGTCGTTATATAGTTTTTAGTCCAGTCCAAAGAGAATTTTCAGTCCGCCGTCCACGCCGGAGAAGCCCAAGAAAGCCAAACTGAGCAGCCCTGCCGTGACGAGCACGATGGCCATTCCGCCCATCCCCTTGGGAACCTTCACCAAGGAAAGCTGCTCGCGCAGTCCTGCGAAGACGGTGAGAGCGAGCGCAAAGCCAATAGCCGTGGAGAAGGCATAAACGACAGCCTCCAGGAGGTTGAAATCCTTTTGGATGACGAGGATTGCCACGCCGAGCACGGCACAGTTGGTGGTGATGAGCGGCAGGAAGATGCCGAGTGCCTGGTAGAGCGTTGGCGACACCTTCTTGAGGATGATTTCCACCATCTGCACGAGCGATGCGATGACGAGGATGAAAGCGAGCGTCTGCAGATACTGCAGTCCCATGGGTTCGAGGATGTATTTCTGCACGAGGAACGTGACGATGGTGGCCAATGTCATGACGAATGCCACTGCCCCGCCCATGCCGAGAGCGGTGTCCACTTTCTTGGAAACTCCGAGGAAGGGGCATATCCCGAGGAATTGCGACAGGACGATGTTGTTGACGAAGATGGCCGAGATGAAAATCAAGATATATTCCATGGCTTATGCTTTCTTAAGTTTGTTGACGATGGCGATGATGTATCCCAGAGTGATGAATGCGCCCGGAGGCAGCACGAAGATGAGGATGTTGCACACCTCAGGCAGCAGCACGAAGCCGAAGAGGGAGCCAGCCCCGAACAGTTCGCGCACCATTCCGAGGAGGGTGAGAGCGAAGGTGAAGCCCAGTCCGATGCCTATTCCGTCGAACATGCTCGCCACGGGGTTGTTCTTGCAGGCGAAGGCCTCAGCCCTGCCGAGGATGATGCAGTTGACCACGATGAGCGGAATGAAGAGGCCGAGTGCTTCATCAATCGCCGGGAGGTAAGCCTTGATGCAGAGTTGCAAGATGGTTACAAATGATGCGATGACGACGATGAAGACGGGGATGCGCACCTTGTCGGGCGTGATGCTCTTGATGCATGAGATGACGATGTTGGAGCAGATGAGCACGAACATGGTGGCCAAGCCCATGGAGAGGCCGTTGATGGCCGACGTGGTGGTGGCCAGCGTGGGGCACATGCCGAGCAGTAATACGAAGATAGGATTCTCCTTGACCAGTCCGTTGGTCAGTATTTTCATGTTGTTCATTGCTGTTCTGCGTTAAGTGATGTTGTTTTCTTCGTGGCCCCGCTGGTGGCGTCGGCCCCTTTCTTCATATAAACGTTGTACGCCTGGTTGACGGCCTTGAGGAACGCCCTGGAGGTGATGGTGGAAGCAGTGATGGCATCCACTTCGCCGCCGTCCTTGCTGACGGAGAGCGGTTTCTGCGGGTTCATGCCGATGATGCTTGCCTTCCCGTCCTTCTGGAACCACTTGTCGGCCTTGGCACCCAGACCCGGGGTCTCAGCGTGCTCCAGCAGGGTATATCCGAGGATTTCGCCCATGGGGTTGAAGCCCACAAGCACCTTGAGGTCGCCACCAAAGCCGAGCGTGGTGGACTCTATGGCCGCACCGAGCTCCTTGCCGTCGGCGCCGGCCACCTTGTGCACGATGAAAGCGCATTCCTTGTTGTCGATGGTCTCCTTCACCGTGTCGCTGGCGGTCACGGTGAGTTGCGGGCTCATCATGACGGCCTTGATGCCGTCGGCGAGCGTCTTCTCCGCCTGTTGTGAGATGGGACCCTCTGTGACATGGTTGACGAAGGCGAGGATGCCGCCCATGACGAGGCAAACAGCCACGAGCACGCCCACCATGTTGACTAATGTGGATTCTAACTTTTTCATTTCTTGACTACCTCCCCAAATCGTTTAGGTTTGATGTATGTGTTGATGAGTGGCGTGAACGCATTCATGATGAGAATGGCGAACGACATACCCTCGGGGTAAGAGCCCCAGTTACGTATGATGACGGTGAGCAGTCCGATGCACACTCCATAGACAAGCTGTCCCTTGTGTGTCATGGGCGAGGTGACATAGTCGGTGGCCATGAAGATGGCGCCAAGCATGAGACCACCGCTGAAGATGGCAGCCACGGGGTTGGCATAGACGGGGTCGGCCATGTGGAGCAGTCCGCAGAAGACGAAGACGGTGGCGATGATGCTCACGGGGATGTGCCACGTGATGATCTTCTTCCACAGCATGTAAGCAAGTCCGATGAGAAGAGCCAGGGCGCACACCTCGCCAATGGTACCGGCGCCGTCAGGCACGTTTCCAAGGAGCATGGTCATGGAGTCGGGCAGTTGGTCGAGGCACGACGGGTCTCCTGTCTTGATGGCCGTCTTCATGATGCTTAGCGGTGTTGCCCCTGTGGTGGCGTCGGCGTAGCTTGTGAGCTGCCCCACCTGCGGCCACGAGGTCATCTGCGCCGGGAATGAGACGAGCAGGAAGCAACGCCCGACGAGTGCCGGGTTGAAGGGGTTGCACCCCAAGCCTCCAAAGGTCATCTTGCCAATGCCGATGGCCACGAGTGCGCCGATGATGATGATCCACACGGGAAGGTTGGAGGGCAGGTTGAAGCCTAAGAGCAGTCCGGTGAGAATGGCCGAGCCGTCGGCGATGGACGTAGGCCTCTTGAGCAAGTATTTGGTGATGGCCCATTCGAAGAAGACGCATGCCGCCACGCTTGCCGCACAGACGACAGCCGAGCCGATGCCGAAATACAGGAACGACACGAGCAATGCCGGCACCAGGGCGATGATTACTCCATACATGTTGCGCTCCACGGTGTCGGAGCCGTGGGCGTGTGGAGAAAGTGAAACGATGAATTTTGCCATTTTATGGTGTATTCTATAAATTCTGACTATGAGGTGGCTTTTCTATTCGTTACATTTCGGCAGCTTTTGCCTTGACATAATTCATAGGGTCCACCATTCTTAAACTTTATTTCTTAGCGTTCCGGGCCCTGATGATGCCCATGACAGTAGATTTTCCCAAACGTATGTTGTCGAGCAGCGGGCGATGTGCCGGGCATGTGAACATGCATGAGCCACACTCGATGCAGGAGGTGATGTCCTCTGCCTCCGCCCTCTCCCACAGGTGCAGGCTTGAGACCTGTGCGAGGAGGTATGGTTCGAGACCCATGGGGCATGCACTGACACACTTGGCGCACCTGATGCACGGGTGAGGCTCTTTTCTGACAGCCTCTTCGCCGCTGATGATGGTCACGCTGTTGGTGCCCTTGCACACCGGCACGTCGATGGAGGTGAGTGCCTTTCCCATCATGGGTCCTCCGGCAAGCACCTTGTTGTCGCCCTCGGGCATGCCACCGCAGGCGTCGATGAGGTCTTTCATCGGTGTGCCCATCCTCACGAGGAAATTGCCCGGGTTGGCCAGACGCTTGCCGGTGACGGTGGTGTAGCGCTCGAAGAGGGGTTTGTTTTTCATCACCGCCTGATAGACGGCGAAGGCCGTACCCACGTTCTGCACGATGGCACCCACATTGACGGGAATGGCCGGTGGTGCCGGCACCTGTCTGCGAATGACGGCATCGACGAGTTGCTTCTCACCTCCCTGCGGGTATTTCTTCTCCAAGGCTACAATCTCGATGTCGTCGCGCCCGGCTGTCTTCTGCTCGAAGATGCGAATGGCCTCGGGCTTGTTGTCCTCAATGCCGATGTACCCCTTGGTCACCTTGGCAGCCTTCATGAGCAGCTCCAGTCCCACGAGGATTTCGTCGGCGTGCTCCACCATGAGACGGTAGTCGGCTGTGATGTAGGGCTCGCACTCCACACCGTTGATGATGACGCACTCAGCCTTGGCCGTTGGCGGCGGACAGAGTTTGATGAATGTGGGGAAGCCAGCACCGCCCATGCCGGTGATGCCGGCGTTTTTCACTTTCTCCACGATGAGTTCCGGTGTGAGTTCCGGGTGCGCCTGGAGTGTCTCGAGCTTGTCGGAGCGGTCGATGCTCTCCTCCCACTCGTCGCCTTCCACCTTGATGATGATGGACGGCTTGAGATAGCCAGTGGCATCGATGGCGTTGTCGATTTTAAGTACGGTGCCGGAGACGGATGAGAAGATGGGGGCCGAGACGAAACCACCGGCCTCGGCAATCATCGTGCCCACCTTCACCTTGTCGCCGCGAGCGACGACGGGCTTTGCCGGTGCGCCGATGTGCTGCGAGAGCGGGAAGACGGCCTGCTGGGGCAGCGCGGCAGCCACGGTCTTCACCTCCGCCGAAATCTTGTTCTCCTCCGGGTGTACGCCACCCATTCTAAACGTGCGCAGTTTCATGCTTGTTCCTCCTTTCTTCCAGGTTGTTGGATGGTTTTCTCATTCTCAGCGGCCTTGGCTGGCGCGGCCTCCACAGGCTTGGCCTTGGGGGCTGGCTTCACAGGCTGTGCCGCCGTCGCTTCGAGGGTCTTTGGCTCAGCAGGTTTCTCCTTCCTCGGAGGGAAGTTGTACGCGATGATGGCGCCGGTGGGACAGGCTGCCTCGCACTTGCGGCACATCTTGCACTTGTCGGGGTCGATGTAGCTGAGGTTGGCGTTGATGGTGATGGCCTCGAACTTGCATTCCTTGAGACATTTGCCACAACCGATGCAAGCGGCCTTGCAAGCCTTCTTCGCTGCCGGGCCCTTGTCCTTGTTGACACACTGCACATAGACCCTGCGCCCCTTTGGCCCGCGTTTCCTTAGTTCGATGATGCCACGTGGGCATGCCTTGACACATGCGCCGCATGAGGTGCACTTCTCCTCGTCCACCTCCGGGATGCCGGTCTGCTCGTTGATGACGATGGCTCCAAACTGACATGCCGACACGCAGTCGCCACACCCCAGACAGCCATATCCGCAGCCGGTCTCTCCGGCGCAGCAGGCATGCATGGCCGAACAGGTGCGCAGTCCGTCGTATTGCGCCGTCTTCGGGCGGTTCTCGCAAGTGCCATTACACCTGACGACGGCCACCTTCGGCTCGGTGTTGGCCATGGCCATTCCGAGCAAGTCGGCCACTTTGGTCATCACTTCGGCACCTCCCACCGGGCATGACAGCCCGTCGATTGAGCCGGCATCAGCTCCCTTGACGAGGGCGTCAGCCAACCCGGCGCATCCGGGAAAGCCACAGCCGCCGCAGTTTGCACCGGGGAGTTGCTCCACCACCAATGGCAGCCGGGGGTCTTCCTCCACAGCAAACTTCTTGGAGCAGACGTATAGGATGACGGCTGCTATCAGGGCAATCCCTCCAAGGACGATTACTGCACTAAAAATGAAATCCATAATGTTTGTTTTAGTTGATATTTGTTACTGATTGATGACAAATGAGAACTTCCTTGCCAGGCGACGCTCCATGCCATGCAGCAGGAGGTAGTATGGCACGAGGCTTGCCAAGGCGACGATGGCTGCGACCCCTTCGTCACCGGTGACCCACAGTGCGACGACCAAGACGGCCACAAGGATGAGAAACGGCACGACGAAGGCGAGAATGACGGCCCTGCGGCCGGTGGAAGGCTCGATGGACACCACGACGCTGTCGCCCGGTGCGTATGCAGCAGCACGGTCGTCCACCACCTCCACCACCTTTTCCTTGCTCTCGGCGGCGCTGCAGTGTCCGGCCACCTTGCAGGCGGCACAAGCAGAGGTCTGGACGATGCGCACCCTGACGCTGTCGCCCCTCACTTCCTCCACGACTCCCTCATGTGATATTCTGCTCATTGCTTCCGGTTGTAGTACGGCACACGGTGTTGTTTTTCGCTTCCGCAAGGACGGTCAAACCCTTGCTACCGTGTATTCAACTGCAAAGATACATCAAAAACTTGATTTCTCAAATAAAAAGGTGCAATAAGTTGAAGACTTTTTTCGCAATCGTTTTCAAGACAAGTCACTTGACGTTGGCCACTCGTATCCCCACGCCTGTTTTCTGCCTTTGCAGGTACTGGTAAAGCGTGAGGGGGTCTTCAATGACCTCTTTCTTTAACGACGATGCGTGCATGAGGTGCAGGCCGTCGTCGTGCCACACGGCGAAGCCCACATGCGAGATGTCGAGACCCGGTTTGTTGGTGACGAGGCCTATGATGTCTCCGTCGTGTATGCAATCCTTGTATCGTTTCGACCTTTCGAGTTGTGCCTTGGGGATGTATTGGAACTTGCTCTTGTTCACTTTCTGTTCCAGGGCCTTGATGCCGGGCAGCCATTCCGGGTGCGCGCTGAGCATGTTGTATGCTGACACATGCGTTGACATATAGTCCACGTGGGGTGTGCGCGTAGCCGACAGTGGGGGCTGCGGCAGTTTGGCCTCTTGGAGGAAGCCGTCCTTGATGTTGTCGTCAAGCCAGATGGTGAAATAGTGCTGCCGGGCTGTATAGGCCACCTCCCCGCCGATGTATCTTATATCGGCCAAGGCTTTGCAGAAGTCTTCGAAGGAGGTCTGTCCTCGCTTGGTGCAGACAGCGAGGGCAAGCACATTTTCCACGAACGTGGTGCAGTCGAGTTCCTGTGTGTTGATGACAAGGCCCTCCTCCTTTTCCCGGTCGAGTGTGCCACCCACGTATTTCTGCCCGAGGAATTTCCTGGCGTAGAACAGCATGAGGTTCACCTCTTGGGGTTGGGCGGCTCCTTCCTTGAGGAGTGCTTCGATGCGCTCCTTGTCACCAGGGTTCTTCAACAGTACTTGGTATTTGGAGGGCTGTGCCTGACTGGCATTTTCACCTGCCTGTGCCTCCTCGCTGCCGGGTTTCATGGCGACAAGAGCTTTTTCGTTGTCGCTTCCATCCTTGTTTGGGGCTTGATGGCAACAGAGGGTGAGGACCACCCCCGAGAGGATTAGTGTAACGAAGATTTTTCTCATTGTTCTGGTATTTTCTTATGTGATTTCTTTCTTCCGAAATTGATGCCGATATATACCTTCACGTTTCCAAAATAGTTGCTTGTGGCGAAACGCGACTTGCTGTAATTGTAGGAGTGCACGACACCGTATGCTCCGAAATACCATTTGGAGTCGTTCCAGATGACACCGAGCCTCCCCACCCCGTCGAAATTGAAGTTGCTGATGGAGAAGTCGTCGATGAAAAAGTCGATGGGGTCGTGGTTTCCGGACGAGTGCTTGTATGCGAGAGAGGCGGACAGGGAGGCGGAAAGGAGCCAGTTGCGCGAGAAGACCCAGTTGTAGCCATATCCGGCAGAAACTGACACGTCGGTGTATTTGATTTTGTTGAAGAGCAGCCCGCTGTCAAGCTTTTGGGAGAGGTCGGGGCTTGCCGTCTCAAGAGCATTCTGCAACTTGTGGTAGTCGAGGTCCAGGGTGTGTCGCGTGAATCCCCCTCCGAACATGAACGAGCCGGCACTCCTACGCTGGCATGTGCTCTGGCTGAAAGCCGCAGGATAGGAGAACTTGCGGTGGTTGGTGATGTAGTAGCCGTTGAGGCCGGTGATGCTGACATTCAGTCCGTCGAAGGGAATGCCGGTCACCGTGCTGTCCCCCTCGCCCAAATCCCATGAGCGTATGCGGTAGTCGTGGCCCGACTTCCTGTAGAAGAAGTCGATGCCGAGCATGGATGTATAGACGCTGAGGTCGAGCTCCCGCTTCTTGTTGGCGCTGATGTATGCCAGGTCGATGGTGTACCCCCAGAAGAGCAGGCTCCACCCGATATAAGGGCCCACCTTGATGTTCGCCTCGGGTGAGAAGCGCACGGTCTGCCCGGAGGAACTTCTGATGCGGTAGGTCTCGAAGGTGTATGTGGACATGAGCGTAGTGGTGAACTTGTAGTGCTGGGGCTCGATGAATGCGGTGTCGATGTTGTTGAATTCCTTCACCACACCCACCAGGCCATCAATAGCCTTCCCCACAAAGGATTTCTTTTTGGGAATGCTGTCGCCTTGCGCGAGCAGGTGCGCCGGCAAAGCGACAAAGATGGCTATGACAAGCAGTCGGAACATCAGAACTTGCCGAGGATGCGGTCGAGCACCCAGTTGACAGGCGTGGCCGAGACGCTTGTGGCGGTGCACACGTCGATGCCCTGTAGATGTTGTATGACGGCCTTGATGATGGGCAGTTGTACGTATGGCGGGTTGGGCACCTCGATGGTGGTGGTCCCTTCTGTATTGAAGAGCTGAATAGGCTCGTAGTTGAAGACCGAGAAGAGCACGATGCCCTTGTCGCCAATGACCTCGATGCGGTCTTCGCGTGCCGCCTCATGCCCCACGAAGCACCATGAGCCGCTGCCGGGCAGTCCGTTCTCAAACCTGAAGCAGGCGCTGAGGGTGTCCTCCGCCTGGTAGAGCCCCCCTCTGTTGGCACAAAAACCCTTGGCATCGACGATAACGCCGAAGAATTCCTGCAGGAGGTCGAGCTGGTGGGGTGCCAGGTCATAGAAATAGCCGCCCCCCGATATCTCCGGTCTGAGTCGCCACGGCAGTTGCTCGGGCTTGGCATAGTCGATGTCCCTGGGCGGGCATGCATATCTCACCTGCACATTGATGATTTTGCCTATCTCCCCGTTCTTGATGATGTCCTTCACCTTTTGGAAATAGGGCAGGTATCTCCTGTAATATGCCACGAAGCAAGGCACGCCGGTCTGTTCGCTCACCCTGTTGATGCGTGCACAGTCGTCGTATGTGGCGGCGAGCGGCTTTTCCACATAGACAGGTTTGCCAGCCTTCATGGCCATGATGGCGTATGTGGCGTGGCTTGCCGGTGGCGTGGCGATGTAGATGGCATTGACGTCGGGGTCGTCGATGATTTGCTGTGCGTCGGTGTACCACTTCTCGATGTGGTGACGCTCGGCGTAGGAGCGCGCCCTGCGCTCCGTGCGGCTCATGACAGCCACCACCTTTGAGCCCTCCACGTCGTTGAAGGCGGGTCCGCTTTTCTTCTCCGCCACCTCACCACATCCGATGAAGCCCCATTGTATTCTTTTCATAGTTTGTCTGTTTTTGCTGCGCTTGTGGAGTCTTCATCCGTCTCATGGCGCATGCTGAACTCGCACCCACAGTATTGTTGGTTGTAAAAGTCAAACTCTCTCAGCAACTGGTTCCTACGCTCGTAAAGCCCACCCTTGCGCCAGTTTTGCGCCCAGAATGCGGTGCCGGGAACCGACTGTTGCGCCTCCAAGCCGGCAGCGTTGACCTGCTCGATGCTCTTCCATCTCGACGAGGCGAGGGTGGTGGCGAAAAAGCGCAGCCCCCGCTCTTGTGCCTGGACGGCAGTGGCCTTGAGGCGCATGAGGAAGCATTGGTAGCATCGCCGGCCACGTTCTGGCTCCCGCTCCATCCCCTTGGCGCAGAGCAACCATGCAGGATGGTCGTAGTCGCCGTCCACCCACTCCACGCCCAAGGTTTCGGCGTGCCGCTTGCTCTCCTCCTTCCGGTGTTCGTACTCCTCGCGGGGGTATATGTTGGGATTGAAATAATATATCACAGGTGTGATGTCGTGGTGCAGCATCCACTCCACGATGGCCGAGGAGCATGGCGCACAGCAGGCGTGGAGCATCACCTTTGAGGCCCCCTCCGGCACTTGGATGGATTGTCGTTTCGTCGCCATCACTTGAAGAAACGTTTGAGCGACTTCCCTCCTACTCTCTCCACCATCACTCCCCTCGTGGGCTGCCTTAGCCGTCGTCCGGCGGTGTCATACCATGTCGTCACCCCTTCGGTGTGAACATCCGGAGCGGTCACGCGGTCGGGGTTGTCCATCTCCACCAAGTCGGCAAAGAAGAAGAGTTCGTATTCCTCGGAGTAGAAACCTTTCTTGAGCATGTAGCCGGCAGCCTTTCCCGGCATGACGTGCAGCACGCATTGCTCCATCACCGCCCCACTCTCGTCGAGGAAGGAGAAGGGTTGCAGTTGCTCGTCGGCAATGTCTTCGGCGAAGAGGTAGAGATGCTCCAAGGCCTCGCAGTAGTCGATGACCATGTCGCCCACCTTCTCAACGCCCTTGCCCAAGGTGAGTGCCTGCATGCCGGCTGCGAATGCGAAAGCTCCGTCGCCGATGGTGCGCACCTGGTCGGGGACGTACATTTCGGGCATGGCCATTGCCCCGGCGCAAGCGTATGGCCCTATCTCCACCACTGTTTCAGGGAGGATGAGTTCGTCGGCCAAGCATGGCAGGTGGCAGAGGGCGGTGCACTCCTTGTTGAACAGCTGCCCGTATTCGTCGGACATATAGGAGGTATTGTCCTCGTCCACGTCAAGTGCGACGAGTGATGCATTGCAGAAGAAGGCCCCGCCCTCGATGTGCGTGACGGAGGCGGGTATGTGTAGTTCCGTCAAGGCTCCCTCCTCGCCCGGCGAGAGGCCGAAAGCTCCAAATGCGATGCTGTCAAGCCCTTCGTTAAGCGCAATCCCCACCATGGCCTTGCAGTTGAAGAACGCCATGGAGTCGATAACCTCCATGGAGATGGGCATGGAGACAGACTGCAAATATCGTGCGTTGCAAAAGGCACTTTGAGCAATGCGCCTTACACCATCGGGGATGATGTAGTCGGTCAGATTTAGCGCGGGTGGAAAAGTGACAAGGCTGTCGCAGGTGTTGGAGAACAATATGCCATCCTCCGAAGAATACCAAGGATTTTCGATTCCCACGAATAATTCCCGCAAGGCATTGGCAGTGTAGAAGACGATGGGGTTGAAAGTGTGGAAACTCTTGCCCAAGTTGATGACTTCCAAACTGTCGTCCCCAAGGAAGAGGGAGTTGTCGATGGCTTCCACGGCATCGCCCAAAGTGAGTTCCTTGAGATGCTGCATCTGCTGAAAGGCACCGGTGCCTATTTCCCACACACCGTCGGGGATGGTGAGGTAGGTGACGTTGTCGCAGCCCACAAAGGCACCGTAGCCGATGCTGGTCACCGTATGCGGGATTTCGATGTATTGCAAGTTGCTGCAACTGGCAAGCGCCAGGGAGTCGATGGCGACGAGCGTGGATGGCAGCGTGAGTTGCTCGAGGTTGCGGCAGTTGTAGAGGAAGCAGGTGCCGAAGTGCCCGAACTTCGAGGTGTGATCCACCCCGTATAGGTTGATATAAGGCTCTTCGGAATCTACAATGTATGTGTCTTCCATGTCAAGCACCTTCAGTTTCCCCGCTGTGGGCTGTGCAAAGCCTGTCACACCGCACATGTCGCGTATGAACATCATGTCAGCACCGTTGACAGGGCCAATGACCTTCATCGACGTGGTGCCGTATTTTGCATCCTCGGAAATGTCGGCCACCACCTCTTCCAACGTCCCGGCACTGACCAGTTCCACATACAAGTCGTATTGTGCCCTGGCAGTGGTGAGACATAGCATGGTTAGGGACAAGAGTATCAGATGTCGTCTCATCATTAGAAATTCACATTGTAATAATAAAATAGGTGAAACCCCATTGTTTTCTTTTTCACACAAAAAGGCATTCCACCATGCAAAAATAGGCTTTTTTGGCGAAAGCCGCAAATTTTTAACATACAAATAGGTCGTGTCGGCCATTCCCTTTTGACAAAAAGACGGAAAGAATGAATAATATAAGGTGTAAAAGTTGCCAACTTACTTTTTTTTCGTATATTTGCAACCATCAACGCAATCATTCAACCATATATCCTTCAAACCACCCGGCTAAGAACTGTCCGGGTCTCAAACACAACAGCTAAAGCCATGAAACAACTGAAAATCTTTTTGGGCTTGCTCGTCGCCATCTTGACAACACAGCCCGTGGCCGCCTCCGATTATCTCACATTCCTCACCCCTGAGCGCGGCTTCTCAGAGGTGACATCCTTTAATGACTTCATTGCCGAAGCCAACTACTACTATCTTATTGCACCAGATGAAGACCACAGCCTCCTGGTAGGCATCGGTTCCTACGAGGCGAAGCCCTCCTGGGCGGGCAACGACACCAAGGCTCTTCGCTACGTGGCGGCCAATGAGCAACAACTGCTGCACACAGCCAACTATTTCACCATCGAGAAATCCGGCTCATGCATCGGTCTGCGCAACGTGGCCTACGCCTCCGACTTGATGCAGACCCACGACAACGCCGGCTTCATGTATGTCAACACCTTCACCGACATGTCTTTGGACGAATGGAGCCAACTGACCCCCACCTACCAAGACGGTTACTGGCTGCTGGAAAGTGGCAAGTATCCTCTGTCGGGTGGAAACATCTACTCCGGCTATCTCGGCCCTTGGAACAACAACGTGGCGGAGGGTGAGGCCATCGCTCTCAACCGCAAGAACACGGCGGGCGACGAGGCCGGTCATTACCGCTTCTTCCGCATTGCAAAAAGCGACTTCCTCAAGCTGATACGCCAATACCTGCAAACGGCAAGTGCATCCACGCCTGTCGATGCCACCGGTCTCATCACCAACCCCTCCTTCGAGACGGGCGACGGGACAGGTTGGACATTCATCGGGAAAGAGGAGGGCAACGCAGAATTTGCTGTCAGGAGCGACTACTCGATGACAGGCAAAGAGGGGCATTTCCTTTTCAACGCCTACCAGTGGTGGGCGTCAAACCTCGCCATCAGCCAGACAGTGAAAAAAGTGCCCAGCGGCATCTATGAACTGAAGGCAGTGGTGGCTACATGGGAAAACCGTGAGGCTTATGCCACCGTCAACGGCACGACAGTGACCGCAACGGGAAGGGGTGCCGACGAAGGCATCGAAGTGACCATCCCCATCAACGTAGGCAGCGACGGACTGTTAAGCATCACCATTGGCAGCACCGGACAATGGTGGTTGGATGGGCATAACGGTGAGAATCAGACGTTCTTCAAGGCCGATGACATCCGCCTCACCTGCCAAGGCTTATACCTCGACGGAATAGCACTTCCCCTCCCCAACGACAACGTCACACCACTCGCCGCCGGGCAGTGGTATTACTACGACGTGGACTACCACACCCAATACCTGCTTCGAGGCAACATCACCGACATGGTGTGGAGCGCCGACGGCTCACGCCTCGTCGCAGACATCACCACTCAGGCTGCGGAGAGACATCTGACATTCGAGGTCGGCAGAGTGTATTTCAAGACCACGCAAAGCGGAGCCACACTCTCCATTGAAGCAGAGAAAGAGGTGGAGGAAAGCTCGTTTACCGCCGTTGCACGAGGACGGTCCCGGCTCTGACGGCACAAAACTCATCAGCCAATACCTCAAAGCCAAGGACTACGACTTCATCGGCGTGAGTGAGGACTTCAACTACCATGGTTCCCTGATGAGCGCCTTGGACGACGATGACTATTACAGTAGCGGCCAAGTTCGCGCCGTCCTTGACATCTACTACCTCAGCATCCCCTTCGACACCGACGGCCTCAACCTCATCTGGAAAAACAGCACTTGTACAGCGACCAACGAAAGTTGGACACGGTGGACGGCGAGAACCGACACCGACGGCAACCAATACGTGAAAAAGGGATACCGCCACTATGACATGACCTTGGCCGACGGCTCCGTGTTCGACGTCTATGTGCTGCACATGGATGCCGGCAATGCCATCTCTTCCCGCGAACAGCAATGGGAGCAACTTGCACAGGCTATCAATGACGCCACCGCCGACCGCCCCAAACTGGTGCTTGGCGACACCAACAGCCGATGGACGCGAGAAGACATCAACACACATTTCTTCTCACTACTCAGCGACTACTACGTGTCGGACACATGGGTGGAACTGTGCCGCAACAACCAATACCCCAACACATCCATGGGAGACATCACCGACCAATCGGACCCAACCAACTACGGCAATTACGAGGTGGTGGACAAAATCATCTATCTCAACCCCAAGACCGGCAACACCTTGCAACTGAAACCCAGAAGTTTCAAGATAGAGCAGGATTACACCTACGGCACCGTGGAAGGCACCAACAACACCAAACCCTTGGGTGACCATCGACCCGTCGTGGTGGAGTTTGACTGCCTGAAAGCCGGCAGCAACAAGCACCTCATGGGTGATGTCAACCGCGACGGACTCATCAGCATCACAGATGTCACAGCAATTGTCAACATCATCCTGAACGACAGTGAAACAAGCCCTGAACTATACGACTACGTGGCAGCCGACTTGAACTTGGACGGCCCCATCAGCGTCGCCGACGTCACCGAATTGGTCAACGTCATTCTGAGCAACGGGAATTAGCCTCACAATGGGTCTGGAGAACCTCCAACACCTCCATCCAATCGGACTCTGCATCGAAACCAAACTTGTCGTCAAGCCCCACGTTCATGTAGAGTTTCTCTCCGAAGCACTGCAAAGGCGTATCTTCCACCTCCGGGTTAGTATTGACGTAGTCGAAACGGATGCCATCGGAAAGGAAATGGTCAACATAGCGCGAAAGAACCTCCTTGTGGCATGAGCTCCAGAGGATAAGACAAATGTCATTCCTCTGGCTCATAAGCCACAGGCATTCAAAGGCATAAGGGAAATAGTCATAGGTTTCCTCCGCCTCGTAACAGGCACGGAGGATGGTGTCGTGGATGTCCACGGCAACATATATCTTCTCCCAGTTTTTCTCCTTCATGCGGCTGAATGCCGCCTCGAATGCTTTCTTGATGTCCATAGATGTATGTTTTTTAGTGATGAGATAGAAATAAAAAAAGCGATGACCTTCTCAGGCGACCGCTTCGAATCTTCAATAGGTATTAGTTTTTTTTAAGGTAAAAAGATTGTTTTCAGGATAACGATGCAAAGGTAAAGGTTTTTTTCCAACAGCCAAAAAGAATTAAACAAAAATTTTTAGTCCTTTGCGGCTGTGCGCCCACACAACCCAAAAATTAACAAATTTTACACATTTTCGGAGTGCAATCGATTGAAAAAAGGCTAACAAATGTCAAATTTTGATGGAAATCAAGCGCCACTGTGCATTGTGTGTTTTTCGGTCTTTTGAACCCTCAACGCAAAAAAAAGAGCAGCTAATGGCAGCCCTTATCAATCACAAGTGAATGCATCACTCATTTCACCATCATTGGAGCACGACAACTGAATATGAAAAGAGCCACCCGTATGAGGGTGGCCAATGTCACATTCCTACATTCTCAAGGGAATGGAGAGTTGTTGTCTATAATTCCTCTGCCACGGCGAGGTCCATGCCGCGCCAGACAAGGATGAGGCGATGGAGTTGGGTGTGACCAATGGTACGTTCCACTGCAACGCTGCGGGCGTAACGGGTGAGCTGCTCGATGGCCGTCTCACGGGCGGCAGACACCTCGGCATCAGTGGCCTTGGAAGAGAGGTACTTCAGTTCAAGCACGTATGAATGCTCGATGTCGGGGTAGATGCCGAGCATAGGCTGCAAATAGATGTCGGCATAGCCT
>CADBBP010000076.1 GCA_902792855.1 uncultured Prevotellaceae bacterium | reverse complement strand
TTTCATCAAAAGAGCAAAATAATTGCAGATTTTTTAGAACTTTTTCGCAACTAAAAGGCTCCCCGTGGCATCGCCACGGGGAGCCGAAGCTGGGAGAGCCTGGGATTTTCTAGGACATTCTAGGATTTTCTAGGACCCTCTAGGACTTCCTAGGACTTCCTAGGATTTCCTAGGACATCCTATAATATCCTATAATATCCTATAATATCCTATCTCCTCCTATCCTCCCTATTTCTTGATTGCTTTTTTCACGGTGCCGTCGCTCATGCGGATGATGGTGATGCCGTGAGCGGGCTGGTTCATCCGGCGTCCGTCGATGCTGTATGTGGCAGTGGGAGTGGCCGGGGTGCCATGGTTTTCCATGGAGCGGATGGCATCGGACGTTGTGGCGAGGCCCTTGGTGCTAAGTCCACCATTCTCGTTCACGGCTTGCACTTGGTAAGTGGAGCTTTGGTCGGTGATGGCGAAGGAGGTTTCTGTAGTGATGGTTGCCACTTCACCGTCCTTGGTCACCACGTAGCAGATGGCGTAAGGGATGGCCTCCCAAGAGATTTTGTTTCCTTGATAGACAGGAGCAGGTGTGTCACATGCCTCGCACAGCAAATCGGGTTGCCAGTTGTCATCGCCACCCATCACGTTCTTGATGGTGTATTGTGCGGCCTCTTCCGGGGTGAGATAATTCTTTGCCTTTTGATATACGCGTTCACCGTTTACTTCCACCCAATAGGTGTCTTCGCGGAGGCTGAGGTCCACCGGGTTGCCATTGGCGTCCACGGTGTTGTAGTCAGCCCACAGCACAGGAAGGCCGCCCATGTGCTCGTACCAACCCTTTGCGGGGATGTTGACGAAAGTTTGTGTGTTGATGAACACCGTCTTGGGGTTGTTGTGCCAAGGACGACCAAGCCAGACATCGGTCACATCAATACCTTTGTGGGCGCGAATGACGTTGTTTTGGAACACATAGCCCCATTTCACGTCTGCGGCATGGCTCGGAGCCACGATGTAGCCGCCGGAAGGACGGTTGATTTCAAGTGTGTCGCCGTCGAGATAGACGTTGCCGGAATTATAGATGAAATCCACGGCGCCCTCAATGAGAGAGTTCTTGATGTAGTGGCGGTTGTTGGAGGTGGAGGTGGTAATCCACGTATCCTGATAGGACAGCAATGCCACGTTGTTCAATGCCACACGGTCGGCTTGGGTGTTAAGAGCCAAGGCTTGCGGGCCCGCTTGCTTCTCATGGCCGTGTTGGTTTTCAAGTGTGATGTTCTCAAAGAAGGTGTTGGCACCCTTCACTACAACAGTGGCACCCGGATCCACGGAGTAAGCGTTGTCACCACCACAGAGACGGTTGTCGAGCACCACGGCCTTGTCGCGGTCCTGGCCTATGATGTGGAGGTAGGGTTTCGAAGCGGGGATGTCGATATGCTCGTTGTATTGCCCGTTCTTCACGAAGATGAGCCAAGGTTTGGCGCGGCCGGAGGGCGCGGCGTCTATGGCTCCTTGCAGGGTCGTGTAGTCTCCGCTACCGTCCTGCGCAACAACGGCGTCGAAAAGACGTGGCTCGGGTTGGATGCGCTCCATCGTGGTGAACGAGATGGTGGTGGCGGCCACGGCGTTGCCACTGCGGGAGGTCAGCACGCCCTCGGGCATGTCAAACGTGTACTGGCCGTTGTAAGCCAGGCCGGAATACTTGAAGATGGCACTCTTGCCGCTGATGATGGGTGTGAGCGCTTCGCCGTTGAGTGTGGCGGAACCTGCGCCGGCTTTGATTTTCTTGTCGAAATTGAGGATGATGGAACCGTTGCGAGATACGCCCGTCGCTCCATTCTCCGGGTTGCTCGACACCAAAATGGCTTGCTCGTCGGCCAATGAGCCGGCTTCGGCAGTGACAAAAATGTCACCAATGCAAAGGCCGTCGTAATCGGTCTGGGCACCTACAAGGTCGGAAGAGGGGTCGCCCATCCAACGAATATACACTTTCTCTTGTTCGTTGGCTTCGGCGGGGAGGTCGAACTCGCCATCAGTCCAACCGGTGTTCAATTCGGGGAATTCACCAAACTTGGTGTAATTTTCACCATCGATGGAGTATTCCACGTTGAACTTGCTGTATGTGTTGTAGCTCACGCCCATGCCGTTGGAGAGTTTCAAGTTGGTGTAGCCCTTTGAGGAGAAAGACACCTCGAAATACCAACCCTCAGAGCGGAGCTTCCACACCCTTGCTCCTGCGCGCCCATTCTCGAAACCATTGCCGATGCCACGGGTAAGCCAGCTTGACGTGCTGCCGTCAGCCTTGCGCAGAGACAACATACCGGCGTTTTCGCTGTCGCTCTTGTAGTCGGCGGCACGGTTTTGGTTGGGCTGGTCGTAGTAAAGGTCCCATCCCACGATGTAGTCCACGGCGGAGAAGTTGGCGGTAAGGTTCTGGTCGCCGTCCATCTTTATGATGCGTTCGGCATCGGTGGTGTTGTCTTCCCAACCGGTGAAGGTGAGAATCTTGTTGTTCTTGGCGGCGAGTTTCACCTCCGTTCCTTCCTCATACATGCGTTGGCCTTCAATCATGGTGCCGGCGGGGGTGATTTCCACCAGGTTGTCACGGGCACCGTCGGTCAGCTCTACATGGAGCGCGTAGGTGTTTTTCTTGTCAAACGTTCCGGTGAGTTGTGTGTCTTCCGTGATGGCAAACTTGTAGGGGTTGGCGGTGGAAACGACGGTGCCGTTGGCATCAGTCCATGCCTTGAAGTGATAGCCGAAATTCTCTGATACGGATAGGGTCACCTCGTCACCCTCGTCGAAGATGTCGCTGCTCGGTGTGATGGTCAGTTTACCACCGCCGGCAGGGTCGAGATTGACGGTGAGTTGGCATTGCTTGGCCTCTTCGGTTGTTCCGTTCACAATACCCTCGATGACGATGTTGCTGAAACCTACTTGCTTGGTGCTACCAAGGCTATAGAGGTTGAGACGCAGGCCACAGAGTTCGTCACTTGCCGGGGCGTCGGTGATGTCGTGGCTCACTTCGGTGATGTTGGGAGTGGCGTTGTTGCGTGCTGGCTTGATTTCTTTTTCCAACTCAATGACAGAGCCGTTGCTGTTCACCCAGCTCACATCAACCTTGCCACCGTCGGTGCCATAGCGGGTGGTGTTGAACGACACTTTGGTGGGAGTGAAAGTGAGTCCTTTCTTTGGAATCAAATAGAAATTGATGGCGTTGCCATCGTTGGCTGTGCCGTCGTTGTTCACCACGGGATTGATTTGCGTTTGCATTGTGCCACCCACCGTGCCGACACCTTTGATGAAGATGTTTTCACCTAATGTGATGTAGTTGGTTTTGAACCATTCTTCTGCACCATCGCCGTAGGTGGCGGTTTGACCTTCCGTGCCTTGGTCAAACATGAAATTCACCGTGGCTGCCTTGTGGTCAACACTTGTGCCAGAAGACTTTCCTTCACCGGTCAGGGTCAGGTAGTCTAAGTTCCAGTTGGAGGAGAAGCCGTTTCCAAAAAGGAGGCGGACAATCACTTGTTCCTTGTCGGCGGCTGGGATGCCGATGGTGCCTTTGTTGTAAGTCCACCATGTGCCGGCGGTGGTGTAGCTGCCCACTTCCTTCCAAGTGGAGCCGCCGTCGGTACTCATCACGGCGCTCAGGGTGGCCTCGGCGTTGTTGCCGTAAGCACAAGCCAGCTCCATGCTCACGTTCTTGTAGCCAGTTGTAGGAAAGCGCACTTCGTAGTAGTTGTTGTGGACTGAACCGTCGGTGAGGTCAAGGATGTTGTTGGCCTCGGTGTCGTTCACGATGCGGAAGACATGGTTTTCCCAACCGTTGCACACCAGCCAATAGCGTGAAGTCTTGCCCGTGAGGATGTAGTCGGACTTGGCACTGACGGCCTCGTCGGGGAGAAACTGAGGCGTGGAAGTATTGAACCACTGTGTACTGATTTCTGCCCATGCGTTGCTGTTGGGGGTGTAAACGTCACTGGAAACGTCGTATCCAGTATCGAACGTCCATGTGGCCAACTGAGTGCTGTCTGCCAAAGCTCCCATAGGGAACAACACAGCCAGTGTCAGCAGTAGGCGAAGGATAGATAAGGTTTTGTTTTGCATAAATAATTAGGATTTTTGTTGGTTTTTGTTTCTATTTTTCAATTTTATTCCATCACCTTGCTTACCATGACAGTACCATCGGTGAATTGTCGGCGGATGATGTTGAGGCCACGGCTAAGGCAGGCTTGCTCTCTGCCGTCGGGGGTAAAATAGCGAATGCTGTCCACCTCGCTCTGCCCACCATCTCTCACGCCATTCACATTTGTCGCTCCCATGGCAATGCCGCTGATGGTGACATCGCTCAGGCAGATGGTTTTGCCGGTGGCTGCTCCGTTGTACCAAGGATAGATGCGCAGCAGCAATTCCTGGCCTTCTTCAAGAGAGATGACTGGGGTCACGGTTACGTCTTGCATGTTGTTAGCTGGCATCTTCTTCATCTCGAAAATGGTAGTGCGTGTGGCGAAATTGTCTGTGGAGTAATAGATGTGGCTGCACATGCCGTTTCCGCCACAACCACAAACGAACAAACTTATATTGTTGATTTTGAGCGTTGTGCCAATGTTTGGTTTTATGCCGAATTGAATGTAGCGGTCGGGATTGTCGTCTATCTCGTCGGATGGCCATGCGTCGCCGGTGAGCAAGTTGCGCTGAGTCTTTCGGGTGGCATCGAAACCAGTCCACTCTGGCCAGACGGTATTGGCGTTAGGGTTGGAATAGCGTTGCACGTACATGCCCACCCAACTCTCATCAAGTACCGTCGCCGGGCCGGTAAGTTCGTATGTGGCATCCTTCTCCAGACGCCAATACGCCTTCACCTCCGTTCCACCTTCCAGCGAGACAGCTTTGGCACTCACTGGCACTTCCACGATTTTATCACCTTGAGTGATGGTGATGACACCAGTTGTCTCGCCATCATGCTCAAGAGTGAGTTGGACGTAAAAAGTTTGAACAAGCGTGGATGCTTGATAGTTCACCGATATGTTGTTCTGCCACGTACTCTTGTCGGTGGAGAGATGGATGCCTTCGCTGGCAGTGATGCTGACAACACCGCTCTCTGGGGTGAGACCAAAGCCGTTGAGTGTAAGTTCTTTGATGAGTGTTTGGCCACGGTATGCCTCGCCAAAGTCGGCTTGGGATGGGGTGACGCTGATGTCGGTTGGGAGGACGATGTCATCTGCCATGATGCCTTGTGCTTTCATCAAACGGGCGCATTCGCGAGCGACGAGCAGGGCACCGGTGGTGTTAAAGTGGGTGGAGCCATCGCCGTCAAAGAGGTATTCGTGGCATTTCGCGTCGCCATAACTCTCATATAGTTCGGCTGTGGCGGTAGTGAGGTCGATGAAGGGGACAGACTTCTCATGGGCCAGTTGCTTGGAGTGCCAGGCATAGTCCATTGTGTGGTCGTCGGCACTTACTTTCTGACCGTCAATTGGGCCGTTTTCAGTGAGGATGGAGAAAGAGTCACCCAAGTCGTGACGCCCGTTGCGGCGAATTTTTCCTCCAGAGAAATAGCTACGGCAAACAGGAGAGCAAATGATAGGATGGGCACCAAGAGCAAGGGCTTCATCCACAATCTTTCCCAGATTTTCCTTATAGGTAGTGGAGGGGATGGTGCCTCGTTGGTCCACGGCGGCAGCCTTGGTGTTGTCACCGATGCGCTTGTAGTATTCATAGAGGGCAACGCCGTCCATGCCTCCGTTTTTCTCGTCGTTGTGGGCGAAAGTGATGATAACGTAGTCGCCTGCTTCCACGTTTTTCTTTGCCGTTTGCCATAATTCATTGTAGCCACCACGAGAGTCACGCCCGCCCCGGGCGTAGTTGATGCTCGTCCAACCATTGGTGAGGAAGTTGCCGAAATACATTCCCCAACCACGAGTCACAGTGGCATTCTCCTCGTATGGGGCCATCGTGGAATCACCAAGGGTGTGCACCTTTTTAGCCCAGAGGGTGGGGGTGAACACCATCAAGGCCATCATTGTCATTGTCAGTAGTCGTTTTTTCATCGGTCGTTTGTTTTTAGGTTTTTGACGCTGCAAAATTACATCCTTTTCCATTGTCAATGGGGTGAAAAACACGGCAAATAGTGGGTAAAATCAAGTCAAAGGGTGAGAAAACAATAAGAAAGGACTATTTAGAGGCTATAGTCACTATAATATTTATAGCATCTATAGCATCTATAGTGACTATAGGCACTATCCCTTCTTTTTATACTCAGAAGGAGAGACCCCCACGCTACTTTTGAAGCATCGGCTGAAATATTTGGGATCGCTGAAACCACAGGCGTAGGCCACTTCGGAGACGTTTTTGCTGCTCTCTTGAAGCAGGAGGCAGGCGTGTTTGATGCGTACCTCTCGTATCAAGTCGATGGGGGTGATGCCCATGATTTGTTTCAACTTCCGCTGAAGGCCGGAGGAACTTGTGGCAGCAACAGCAGCAAGGTCTCCCACACGGAGGTCGCTGTTGGAGATATTGGTTTCGATGAAAGCCATCAGACGTTTCATCATTGCATCATCCTCTGATGAGAGGCGATAAAGACCCAAGTCTGGCTCTTCCGATTCTTCCGCCCCTTCTAAATTGTCAGTTTTATCCGACAATTCCATTGAGCTTGATTCGTTCGAAACGGGGTGGTTTAGCAAGGCAAGGTAGGCTTCGAGCGTTTCGCGTTGATGGCGCCTGATGCGGCGTATATATAAATAGGTGGCAGCTATGGCACCCAAAATGAGCAATGCAATAAGCGTAATGAGCAGACGGCCCGTGGTGGACTCCCAAAAAGTGGGTGTCACCATGAGAGTGAGGCTACGGATGTTGCCAACCCATTGGCCATCGCTGTCGGTGCAACGGATTTCCAAGACGTAACAACCTGGTGGGAGGTCGAGAAGCGTGATGGTGCGGTCGCTGCCAATATGGTTCCAAGGAATGTCATCTTTCTTGGAAGAAGAGGGGATGAGGCGGAAAGCGTGGCGCACCATGCCAGGCGAGTTGTAGTCGATTGCGGCGAAATGAACGGAGACACTGCGCTCCGACGGAGAGAGGGTGAGTGTGTCACGCCATTCCAACCCCCAGTTGCCGACAACACCCTGGATGGTGGCTCCAGTGAGGACTATGCGTGGTTGGTAGGCGGGGCGGCTCATCTCTTTCGTTGTGGTGATGAAGGCTCCGTCGGTAAGTCCAAAAAGCCAGCGGTCGCCCCCCAAAGGAATGGGGTGAGCGTCGCTGAAGCGGTAGTTGTCATTGAAATAGCGGTTGTCGAACACCCTGGCAAGGCTGTCATGATGGAGGATGCTAACCAGATGACTTCCCACAACCAATGTCCTATCGTGCCCCATTGGTGTGAGCGACAAGGTGACATCGGAAGGAAGGAGTTGACAGGATGTGTCGAGATGAAGGAAGGAGAGCTGCTCGTCGAGAAGGTTGCCGGGGTTTGTCACGTTGACACCACCACTCTCCGTGCTCACGAGGATGCGGCCTGATGGCTCTTCCAGAATGTCCATCGTGGCACTGCTGCTAAGACTGTTGGAGCGAGATGGTTCGCGGTGATGATGGCGGAACGTCATCCGGTTGGTGTCACCCTCTAAATGCGATACTACCAGACCATCGGTGGTGGCGGCGAGCAGGATTCCGTCGTGAGTGATGTAAAGATATCGAACACGCTGTCCGATGCCGTCTTTCAGGTAGTTGGAAGGGGTGTGAAAGACGGGATGGGCTACCAATGGGCTGTCGCAATAGCAGATGCCTCCACCCAAAGTGCCGGCCCACAAACGGCCGAAGGAGTCTTCAACAAGACTGTAAACATTAGGGGAAGGAAGTGAAGTGACATGGGTGATGGCAAACTGACGTTCACCATTTTCTACAAGGCGGTAGAGGCCGTCGGGCTTGCAACCAAGCCACAACGTGCCGTTGGCACTTTCATACATGCAATAGACGGCAGAGGGGAAGGGGGTTGACGATGGGTGCAGTCTTCCATCGCCACCAAGGAAGCCAAGCAGACGGTCGTCGTGCTTGGAATAGGCGCGCACAAGACAATCCTCTTTCGTGCATACCCAATAGCGACCATGGCTGTCCGCAAAGAGGCATTTCACTTCCGACGAAGACGGCAAGGCCATGCGGGAAGTGCGGCGCAGGCTTGTGCTCAACTTGTAAATGCCCGTATTTCCTAAAACCCACAAGTCTCCCTCTGTGTCAAGGGCGACGAATGAAGGACGCACTATTGAGATGGGAAGGGGATAAGGCGTGGATGGCATGGTGTCTGACTTAAAAGACAAAGCACCATCGCCTGTGAGTGACCATATTGTGCCGTGCTTGTCGCGCCAAGTAAACTGCCCGTTGTGTTGGATGGAGTGACTTTGACGGTGCTGCTTTATAAGGTTGAGGGCGGTCTCAAGCTCTTTCGTGGTGAGGTCGCGGAACAAGCATCGCCGTGTGTCAAAGAGGTAGAACCCCTCATCGACACGACAAAGGATGTCACCATTGGGGAGAAGGGCAATGTCGCGAATGCGGTCGGTGCTCATTTGGCAACCATCGCCAGGATGAGTCTTAAATGTCTGAAAATCATAACCATCGAAGCGACAAAGGCCGTTCCATGTGGAAAACCACAAAAAACCATGGCTATCTTGAAGCAGTTGGGTGACGTGGCTGTGAGGAAGACCATCTTCCTCGTCGTAAAAACGAACATTGCAGATGGGCTGACTGGCAATTGGAAGCCAGACAATCAGAAGCAACAGGAATGTCATAAGAAGTTTTCTCATCTTTTTCCTCGTTTTACGGACCAATAAGGCGAAATGGAATGCAAATGTATGCATTAATTGTGAAATAACGTTCAAAAAGTTATGGTTATTCTTCAAAATATCCTTCCTTTTTCACATTTTTTCCCAACTATGACAATCTTTTCACTTTTTATTCGTAACTTTACACCCAAATTCAAAATAGTTGATTGGAAAATAGATTAACAAAGGAAATATTATGGAAAAGAAAAAGAATTCGTTGATGATGGGTATGCTTGTCATGTTCATTTCAGCTATTATGCCAGCCATGGCACAGACAAGTGCGCCATTGCCCTCGCTCGTCGGCGTACAACCAATGAAAATGGAAGGTGCAACGCTGCTAAGAGGGAGAATGGAGCAAGAATCTGGCATCAAGAATCTCTCATTGAAAACCATGTCTCACACACAGCCAATGGCTATGCCAAAGGCCACCTTGGGGTCTGCTTTCAGGGGGTGCGTCATCAATGATGGAGGATGGAGCGACACCAACAAACTTTTCGGGCTATACGACCTCACTCCTGACAATGGCTCACTGACCCCAACTTTCATAGACAACTATGGTGTGATGCATGCCGACGGAGGAAGCACCATTGTGGGAAATCACTATTATTTCGTCACCAGTTATGTTGTCACGGGTGTCGTTTTCTATATCAGATATGACTTTAACCTCGAGACCATGACATACGAGGACAATAGCAAGGGGATACCTGCCCAAAGCCCGAGCTATCTTGCATGGACCAACACGCCATACGACCAGGAAACGGAAAAGGCTTACGGACTCTTTTTCAATGCTGATGGGACGGGGTTGGAATTCTGCTCCATGGACTATGCATCACTCACCAGAAAGACCATTTCAACACCACAGCACACCTTCATCGTAATGGCCATTGATGACAACCTGGCACAGTTGTATGCCATCGACACCAAGGGTGACTTGTACACCATCGACAAGTTTTCAGGAACGGAAATGCTTGTGGGAAGTACAGGCATCGTCCCCAACACTTACAGGCAGGCGGCGGCTATTGACAGTGGCGTGGGAAAACTGTTTTGGACATTCATCAGTGAAGACAACACTTCGGGAGTGGCCGAGGTGGACTTGAAAACAGGCGAGACAAACATTGTTTGCGAGTTTGACAGACTTGTGCAGTTTGGAGACTTGTACAACACACTCCACGGCGTAGAGGGGAAAGCTCCTGGAATGGTGGAGCATCTCTCATGGAACTACAACGAAGCCAACTGTGAGAACATCGACCTGGCCTTCACCATGCCCACCTTGACTATTGACGGTGCGGACAAACTTACAGGGCGACTGACATACAAGGTTTTGCTCGGTGACGAGATAGTAGCACAGGGAACAGCTGTTCCGGGTGGAAAGGTGGCAACAACCATTGGCGGACTGCCACAACAGCAAGAGCTCACCCTCGACATCAGTGTCACCAATGGCACCGGTACAGGCAAGGTACAACAAGTGACCGTATGGGCTGGGAAAGACATACCCACGGCCCCCAACGAGGTGACACTCAATGTGGAGGGAGACATGGCCACACTTACATGGAAAGCAGCATCTCAAGGTGAGCATGGAGGGTATGTGGATGTGGAGAAACTCACATACGTTGTCAAGAAGCAGCCTGGGGATATGGAGAAAGTTAGTACGGGTGGTACGCGTTTCGAAGAAATGGTGCAAACCAACCTGCTGGAATACATCACCTATTCCGTTCAGACGGTTGCAGAAGGGTTGTATGTGTCATCACCTGCCTATTCCAACAGGGTGAAAGTGGGAGAATATCTCGAAGCGCCTTACGAAACTCGGTTTGAAACTGTTTACGACGCTGAAGGTTACTGGGAGAGCTTGGATGCCAACAATGATGGAATAACGTGGGTTTTCGATGAAATGAAAAATACCATGAGCATAGCCAAGGGAGAAATTGAGGCCAACGACTGGCTCATGTCGCCACCTGTCATGCTCAGGGCAGGATTTGAATACAACATCATTCTGACAGCTGCCTCAGACAATGGTGGAAAGGTGTCAATGGCTTACGGATATGACAATCTCACCCCACCGCAGGGCTACCAAGAGTTGATAAGTGCGACCGACCTGCCAAGGAATTTCGAGGACAAGACGATGAGTTGCAAATTGGTGCCGATAGCCACCGGGGTTTATAGACTGGCCATCAAGGCTGGGGGAAACACCGAAGGAACAGCAACGGAGTTGAGGTATTTTAGCATTGGAGAGCCGCAAGAGGTCGTACCGCCTGCTCCTCCTACGGAGTTCAATGTCGTGGCTGGGGAGAAAGGTGAACTCTCTGCAACCGTGTCTTTCAAAGCACCTCTCGTTGACTTGGAAGAAAAGGAACTCAGCTATATATCGTCCATCGAAATCCTTCGTGATGAAACGGTTATCGAAGTCATTGAGGATGTCAGGCCTGGACAAATGATTTCATATTTGGACGACAAGGTGCCGGTACAGGGCATCCATCTCTATGCCGCAGTGGCTTATGCTTATGGAGCAAAGGGAGAGAAGGTTTCCAAGGAAGTGTATGTGGGCGAGGACATCCCTGCGCGTCCAGCCATGACAACCTTGGTGGACAATGGTGACGGGACAGTGACCATTTCATGGGAAAACCAATCAAAAGGTGTTCATGGAGGATATGTGGACAAAGACAAACTTGGAAACATTGTCTATGAATTTTCCAATGGACCGACCGGTGACACGCCCGTGCCATGCATCATGGACGCCCGCGACACGGTGTCTGTAATGAGACCTGGTGAGCAAATGGCATACATTGAAAATGGCAACTCATACACATTCAGCGAAAACCTCCAAGGTGTGCCGGGATGGATTGTAAAAGGGGTGTCGGCTGTGGCACATAGGCAGCCAGGCGAGGAACCGCAGGATACAATTGACGAGAACAGCATACCCATCATCCAAAAAGGAGGAGTCATCGCTGACAGCACAGAAATACTCGCCAACAAGTTTGCCATGATTGACGACCAACTCGTGGAAGGAGAGACGTCAATGGCATTCCTCATCACAGGAACTCCGGCCTCCCTGCCTATGCGTGAGTCATTCGCCAACAAACAAGTCACTACCTCTGGATTCTGGTGGTGGAGACAGTTGGAGGGCAACACCACATGGACACTTGTGAACGACGACACCGATGGTGACAAGGGAGCCGCAGCATTCACCGCTTTGGAAGATGGTGGAAAAGCACTCTTGGGTACGAGGAAAATCACACTAAAAGGAACAACATACCCCACGCTTGCATTCGACTACAAGGCATGGGCTGAAACCGATGCCTCTCTTGCCGTTGTCGTGGACAGAGGGCAGCGCGGAGTGGTGGACACCCTCGCAGAGATTACAATCGACGAGTTGGTGGCGAAAGGCAATGTGGAAAAGGCTTTCGTGGATTTGGCTGAATACATCGACGACGAATACATCATCATCCAGTTTGTCGCAACGGCACCAAACGGTGCTGCAGGCATCATCATCGACAATGTGGCGGTGACAGACCTGCCCGAACAAGACCTCTCTACCCAAATCACTGCCCCCGAGGTGGTATTTGCAGGAAATACGGCAATCTTCGCCGTTACGGTGTCCAACTGGGGTGTGAAGCCTTCTGGCGACTATGCAGTGAAACTCAACGTGGAATACATGGTGGACGGACAACAAGCCAAAGATGTACTCCTTGCTGAACAAGGGTATGCACTCACAGCGAAAGGTGGAACACAAACCTACACCGCTCAGATGGCCTTCACCCCGTTCATGCTTGGAGATGTGACTCTTACGGCAGAAGTGACAACTGAAGGCGACAAAAATATGGAGAACAATGTGGCGAAGGCGCAAATTCAAGCCATTACTGCTTTGCTACCCGGAACCGACACAACCATTCCTGCACCAGAGGGGCTTGTCGCTTTCGAGAAAGAGGATGGCATACACTTGCAGTGGGACGCTATTAATCAGACCATTGAATATCTCACATACACATTTGAAACTCCACAGCAGATGAAGTTTGATTACAAGGGTGTCAATGTCTATGCTGACGGTGTGCTCTTTGCCACATTGACAAGTGCTGACAACGAAATGGTTGTCAAGGGATTGGAAGAAGGCGAGCACCATTTCCATATCACTTCCCTATACCAGGCTGAAATAGATGGCGAGATGGTGACCTTGGAATCACCCCTCAGCAACAAGGCTACCATCGTGACAGACATCGCACAGGCTGTGGACAACGGGATAATGAGAGGAGACGTTCTCGTTTACACCATAGGAGGCGCGAAGGTGGCCGAGGGCAAAGTCTCAGAAAGGCTTCCTAAGGGAACGTATGTCGTGGTGGACAAACTCACGAAAACAGCATCGCGAATAATAGTCAAGTAAAGCAATGAAAATAAAGGGACATTTGGCCATTTTGCTGGCCAACGTGATTTTTGGTCTGGGTGTGCCGGTGACAAAGGCGCTGCTCAGCGGTTGGGTGACACCAATGGGCTATATGGCTTCGAGATGTGTCTTCGCTGCAATTATCTTTTGGGTCGTTGCCGCTTTCATGCCAAAGGAGAAGGTGAAACCTTCAGACTTGCTCGTGCTTCTCGCCGGAGGTCTGCTTGGATTCGTCATCTCGCAGACACTTACGGCAGAGTCTCTCAAACTCACAACGCCAGTGTATTTCTCTTTCGTGGCCGCACTCACACCCATCGCTACCATGCTGCTTGCCGTGATTTTTCTCAAGGAACGTGTCACCGGGCTGAAACTTTTTGGGGTGGCTCTCGGCATAGCCGGGGCTTTGCTCATGGTTTATAAGTCTTGGAGCAGCGGAACAGGCAGCGACGACCTTATGGGAATCCTGCTCGCCGTGCTCAGCGTGCTTACATGGGCAGGGTATCTCATCATCACCCGAAAGGTGTCGGCAAAATACACCGCTGTCACGCAAATGAAATATTTCTTCCTCATTTCTGCCATCGTCATCCTGCCCATAGCATTGATGGAAACCCAGCAGAAACTATATTCCGCAGAATGGGGATGGAGCGGGGTGCTGGAGATGGCCTTCATCGTGCTCTTCGCCACCGGACTGGGGTATTTCCTCATACCATACGCCATGAAGACGTTGCATGCAACGACGGTGAGCATTTACACCAACATCCAGCCAGTGGTGGCATCAATGGTGGCCATCGCCGTCCAACAGGATGTCTTCACCTGGGACAAACCGCTTGCCGGACTGCTTGTGCTCGTAGGAGCATACCTTGTCACTATCTCGCCGGAAACGCCGGCGGAAAAGACGGCGTGAAAAAAACAACTACAATTCTATTTCCGTGCGCTCCCCGGCATCTGCTGGAGGAGCGCATTTTTCCTTCTTCACGAAAGCACTGCGCATGGTGAGGCTGAAATCCTGTTGCATCATCAAATATGTGAAGAACAGGAACTGTATCAGAGATACCAAGCTCAGCATCACGTTCTCCTGATAGAACTGCAACGCCAACACATATACCACCATGGCATAGGCACACTTGCCAAAGCCATTGTTGTTGCGGGCAAGGCGGTAGAACCAACCGGTGAACACACCATAGAAGAACGCAAAAAAGGCCACACCCTTATATTTGAAATCTTCGAAGAAGGGTTGAAAAATGGTATAGACATTGGTGGGAAGGGGCACCCATACAAACTCTTGCAACTTCTTGTTCACCTCGTAGTCGCCACCCCAACGAGCAAGAAACAAATAGATTGTTTGGAACGTGTGGGAGCCCCACTGGGGCGTCAAGTCCTCTTGCACTTGCTCAAATGCCACGGCGGGAGACATCACGTAGATGCCAAAGAAATCGAGAAAAGTCATCGCATCGTTGGGGATCGTTGGGGTCGGCATCCTCACGGTAGTCACGGGCCATGTTGATGAGGAAGAACACCAACACCACCGACAGCACCGACAGCACCATCGACCGCATGCGAATCACACGCTTGGCATAGAGGACGTAGAGAAGCGAGGACAAAAGGAAAAACAACATGCCCTTCTCCATAATGGCAAAAGCACTCATGATGCTCGCCAAGACAATGGTCAGCACTTTCCACATGGGTACGCGGGGATATTCCCAAAAGGCAACCACAAGCAGCACCTGGTTGAGAACATAACTGTAATTGAGAAAACCATAGCTCTCCTCTCCATAGACGGCGAGGATGCGAAGGTTCCAAAGCATGTCGGACAAGTCGAACATCATCACCACTTTCATAATCTGATAGAGGTAGAGTGGGGTGATGACCATAGAAATGACGTAGAGGAAATTGAAGAAAACCCCGTTCCAAGCCGGGCGACGGGCCATCAATGGTGTGGAATCACCATCGGGAGGGGCTCCCGGGAGAAGGTAATAAGTCACCAATGACGTGCATACCAAGATGGGAACCCAGAGAAGGAGGCAGGTGAGAAATTGGTCGCCGAGAGGGTAGAGCAAGTCACCTTGCACTTGGAACAGCAAGAGCATGGCCAACCATACCATTAAAGTGATGTTCCAGGGAGCGAAGACATCGCCCACCTTGAACGCAAGGAAGCCGGCAACAAGCAGCCCCATCACAATGATCATGCCTATTTCCATCTCTTACCGCTTTCTTAATCGTTCTTTCAACAATACCCCCCAAGTGGTGAAAACCCAGGCAATGAACATGAATGCCATCACATAGCCTGGCATGAAAGGAGCCGATGCCTTCACTGGCACGGTGGCATTTTTCAGCACCGCGAATGTGTATGAAAACTTGTCAACCAAGGCTCTGGCACGACGATATTGGGTGACGGTCTTGCTGTACTCGTTGAATGCTGTCTCGTATTCCTTCAGCAAATGGTCTTCCACCGACTGCACCTTTGCGGAACTGATGTCGCGGTGCGTGTCTTCAAAGTTGGCGTAGTCGTCACGAGCTGCCTTGTAGCGCTCTTCGGCTTGTGACATCTTCTGTTCGGCATCCAACAAGTCACGCCACGAACGGTCGCGGGCATAGTCGGCCATGTGGCGCTGAAGGTGTACACGGACGGAGTCAACCAGAAGAGCCGCAACAACAGGGTCTTGGTCGGTGACCTGAAGGGTTACGGTGGCGTAAAGGGCGGCTGCCTTGGAGCGGATGTTGTCGCGGATGATGCGAATGACACGTTCGTGTTCGCTTTCCTCCGGAGCAAACCAATTTTCCCACCATGGTTCACGGTGATTTTGGGCGATATGGTGGTAGTAGTCGATGCCATAGCCCTCAAGTGTCACACCCGACATTTCCTCAGCAAATTCCCGTGTTTCAACCAATTTGTGATATACTTCGGGTTGGCGAAGACCCTCGTGGTCGTCAAGGGCTCCTTTGGCCCAAGCGGCAAAGGTGTTCAATCCTAAAAGGAGGTCGGTCTCTTTGCGCTCGTCGGCTATTTTCACCTGTGCAGCGTAACGGCGGGGGATGCTCACGCTGACCACGACCCCCAAAAAGAGTGCAATGGAAGTGGCAAGCAGATAGAGACGCCACTTGGACAAACAAGTGTGCAAGGTGCTGACGCTCTTTTTCATCTCGCTACCCATCACTTGTGGTTTTGTCAAACGATGCTCCAAATCTCACTACGCTTCTTCCATAAGAGGATGGCGAGACGAAGGCTTCCACCGAGAAACATGAACAGCAACATCACTACCAGTTTTGACTTGTTGCTGTGCTTCACCGGAACGGAGGCAGACTGCACGATGGTGAACGCCGGGGTGCGCTCCTGAACCTTGGCACGGGAGAGTTGCAACTGCTCGTAAACCTGTGTATAGGCGTTGTATTTCAACTGCATGTCGTTCTCCAAATCATCTTGTTTTGTCTTGTAGGATTGGAGCACCAACTCCTGGTTGGCATCAGAAAAGGCGGCATATTGCTGACGAGCTTTCACGTACTGCTCTTTTGCCTCCATGAACAAGCGTTCCATATAGGCAAGGTCGTTGCGAGCTTTCTTCGTGCGGTATTCGGTAATGAAGTTCTGAAGACGTTGGCGGACGGAGTCGGCCATCTCTGCTGCGACGACTGGGTCTTGGTCGGTCACCTCGATGCTGATAACGCTTGTCTTCTTGTCAACGCTGCAGTCGAGGCTCTTGCCAATGTTGTGTGCGATGTTATACTGCTGCTTCGTCAAACGGAAGGGGTCCACACGAGTGCTGTCGGTGCCATAGGCCCCGTCGTCTTTCTTCAACTTCTCCACCAAGGCGTGAAGCCACTCGCCGGGAAGCATGTACCATGCCTTGCGAGTATGGTTCTTCAGGTAGTCATAGTAGTTGGTGCGAACGCTGCCGTCCTTGGTCTCCACCTCCACGCCGAAAAGTCCGACGATGAAATCTGAAGATTGGATCAAGTCGGGATAAATCTCTGGATAGATGGCGTCGTTGCTCTTGCCGAAGTCCATGTCCATGCCTACCATGGAGGCGAGCGAGGAGATGTTGGATGTCAGACTGTTGCTGCTCGATGTCTCAGGGGCGAGCATCACCGAGGCCTTGTATTCCTTGGGAGTGCCAAAGGACACGGCAAGGCCGAGCACGGCGGACAGCAGCAGAAATACGCTCATCCATAGTTTGTCATGGCGGACGCAGCGAAGCAGACTGACGATGTCGAGCTCAAGCTTGCCGCCTCTCTTCTCTTGTGTCTCTTCCATATTCTTCTCCTTATTGAAATGATGGAGGATTATTTCACCACGCTGATGATGGTGGCGATGATGGCTGAGAGCGAACCGATGGCGGTGGCCATGCTGAGACGCTCTTGCAGTGAGGTACGAGTGATAGACTTCGAAGGCACCACAATCTCGCAACCTGGCATAGGCTTGGCGTTGTGGCTCACCTTGGCCACCTTTCCGTTCATGTAGATGATATAGGCTTGGCGCTTCTTAGCCAACGAGCCGAAGCCGCCGGCCTGGTCGATGTAGTAATTTACGTTTTTGCCCATCTCGTATGCCACTGAATTGGGGTGCATCACCTCGCCGCTAATCTTGACCGTGCCGGTGTATTGGGGAACGATGATGCGGTCGCCTTCACGAAGTACGATGTCGTCATCGCAACCGGGCTGCTTCAATGCCTTGTCAAGGTCGATGCCGACAGGGTAGGTGTCGCCCACCTCGTATTTCTGCAATTGTTGGGTCTGATTCATATTCATCAGATTGGCGTTGCCAGAACGGGCTATCTGCTCTTGAAGGTTGAGCTCTGCCTGTTCACGGGCTTTCTTCAACGCCTCCACTGCGTTCATGCGCTCTTCCTGGGTGTAACGGCGCTCCAAGCGGGCGCCCAAGGCGTAAGCACGGTCGTTGAGGCCACCGGCCACAGCGACAAGGTCGCTGATGCGCATGTCTTTGGTGGATATCGTGTAGGTGCCGGAGAACATCACTTCGCCTTCAATCATCACGTTTCGTTGCTTGTAGGAGCCAGGACTCTTGCGCACATACACTTCGTCGAAGGGTTGGAGGGTGAAGCCAGGTTCGCCATCGATGATGAAACCATCCTTCAAGGCAAAGCTATATGTGTTGGCGATGATGGAGTCCGTGGTGAGTGCAGCCGGGTTGTTCACTCGTCGTGCCACATCGATTTTCACCGTGGAGGCGGTCTCTGTCAGGCCGCCGGCTTGAAGGATGAAGTCCTCCAGTGTCTCGTTGGAAGCATACTTGTAAACGCCGGGGTAGTGTACTTCGCCGTGGATGGTGATGGTCTGCTCCTCCATCATCTCTTGACGGGTGGGGATGAACAGCACGTCGTTGGGGCGAAGGGCCATGTCGGCCTTCGTGCCGGCCATGATGCCGTCGATGTCCAAGCGGATGGCCTCCAATGTACGGTCCTCTTTCATACGGTGCATCACGGCATGGGCGGTGAATGCCTCTTCCTTCAGGCCCTCGGCATGCTCGATAAGGGAGCGAACGGTGGTGATGTCGTTGCCTACCTCGTACATGCCAGGACGGAACACGGCGCCTTTCAGTTCCACCATGTTGCTGTAGCGGTCGATGATGGAGTCCACGCTGATGGAGTCTCCGTCAGCAAGGGTGAAAGAAGAGTAGTCAAATTCGTCAACAGTATGGACGCTGTATTCCCTACCAGTCTTGCGGATGACGCGCACGGATTTTTTATAAGCGTCACCTGTAAAACCGCCACTGTATTTCAACAAGGCAGACAGACTCTCGTTGCGTTTCATCTCGTAATACATCGGTCGCTTCACCTTGCCGCCGATGTTCACCAAGCAGTCGTAAGTGCCCACCATCACCATGTCGTTGTCCTGAAGACGGACATTGCCTGAGAGACGGCCGTTGAGAAGGTAGTCGTAGATATCAACCACGGAGAGCAATTGGCTGTTGCGGTAAATCTTCACATTGCGAAGTGTGCCAAGGTCGGTCACACCACCTGCCATGTAGAGGGCGTGGAACACACTGGCAAAGGCGGAGAGGGTGTAAGTACCTGGTACTTTCACATCGCCAAGGACGTTGACCATGATGGAGCGTGTCTCACCCACCGTCAGGCGGAGTTTGGAACTTTCATAACGGCTTCCAAGGCGTTGCTTGATGGTGGCGTTTGCTTGACTTACCGTCATGCCCCCTACGTGGATGGGGCCGTACCCCTCAATAGTGACATTGCCATCGGGGGAGACGGTGCCCTCAATGGTTTTCTGGGAAGCTCCATAAACATCGATATAGACAGCGTCGCCTGGCCCCAACCGGTAGGTCTCCGGTGTGGCGATGTTCATATTGGGCTCGAAAGTCAGCTTCTTATTGTTGAAAAGGTCGTGACCGTATATTTTCTTCTTCTGTTTCTTCAACTTCTCCACAAGGTTTTCATACATCGTGATGGTGTCGCCGGGGAGCCAGTCGTCCAACTCGTCCTGAAATTCCAGGAAATCCTCGTCATCCTCGTCGTAGGTGTGACCAAGGAAATTCTCTTCCTTCACACGCATGCCAGAGTTGTAAAGACTGCTGTTTGTGCTGATGTCGCTTAGTTTGTCATCGTATTCGGAATCCTGATAGGCAGACTTCTTGTTCTTGCGAGTGCGGTCGGTACCACCTTCGGTGTTGTTGCTCATCGTGCCAAGACCCTGGTCCTTGGCCATGCGTTCATATTTCTTGCGGACACGGCGTATCTGGTTGATGTCAACACCGCGTTGCATCAACTGGACCACAATCTGCTGCTGAGAAGTGCCTTCCTGATGCTCCTTGATGATGAACTTGAACACTTGCTCGTCGGTCATCGACGATTGCGCCATGGTGCACAATGGCAGCATGAGCAACATCAATAGTAGTATGATAGGTTTCTTCATATTTCAAACTGTAGTTTTGATGAGGGGAAACGTTTAGTCGGGTAGGCTTTTCACCATGCCGTAAACTGTGCTGAGGATGATTTTTAGGTCGAGCATCAGCGTGCGATTTTCCAAGTAACGTATGTCCATGTCAAGGCGTTTCAGCATCTTCTCCATCGTATCGGTGTAGCCGTTGTAGAGCGTAGCCTCGGAGGTCAGACCTGGGCGCATTTGGTAAACCAACACGTAGTCATGGGTGTACTCCATGATTTGGTCGATGAAATATTTGCGCTCAGGACGGGGACCCACTAATGACATGTCACCTATCAGCACATTCCACAATTGAGGCAGTTCGTCGAGGTGGTGCTCGCGGAGATAACGTTCGAAGGGGGTCGATTGCACACTGTCACTACGTGCAATCAGCTGAGGCCCCTCGTCTTCCACCACCGTGCTCAGTGTGCGGAACTTGTAGATGGTGAACGGCTTGCCCTTGTAGCCGATACGTTCCTGACGGAAAATCACAGGGCCGTTTTTCTGGAAACGCATCACCAAGGCAATGGCAACAAAAACGGGGGAGAGGAGCACCAACCCCAAAAGGGCGCAGACAAAGTCTGCAACCCGTTTCAAGCAGCGCTGCCAACCACGCATCGCATCGTGGCTGTAGGCTAAACTTGCCGTTCCCATATCGTATGACCTGGCCAAAACTTGTGAGCTCTTTATTATAATAACACAAAAATTGCAAAATTGTTGCAAAGTTACACAAATTTCTTAAAACAGAAAGCCACATTTCAAAAAATATGCCCGAAAATCCATCGCAAAGACAGATTTGTAGTTCCTTTGACCTTTGGCAGAGGGCTGGTTTCCATCAACACAAATGCCATTTTATGTGTTTTGTTTTCAAATTGGCTTGATCAAATCGGACAGAAACCTATAACGATTAAGAAATGTTAAAGTGGTGGGGTTTTCACATCCTTTATTTGTATTTGGATATGAAAAATGGTTCATTTCGCCATCAAATTACCAAAGCAATGCCATATAAATCGACAGAGATAATCAAGAGTCTTCATCTTCTTTTCCTCATCTTGGCATGTGGGATGGTGATGGTGTCTTGCAGAAAAGATGAATTGGAAAT
>CADBBP010000075.1 GCA_902792855.1 uncultured Prevotellaceae bacterium | reverse complement strand
AAACAAAGAACAGCTGTTTGAGACATATTTATGAAGGTGTTACCCTCGAATTTCCTTCGCCCTTTATGTCCCACTTTCCTCCTGCAGGATTAACATGTTGATTCTTTCCCTTCTCTTGCACCTCTTTACTGCGTCCAATTATGACGTACATGTCAACTGCAATTAGTACGTCAGTCCGAAACCGTAACAGGCAACCATCGGAAAATAGAGGAAAACACGCAATTTTTCAGGATTTTTCATCAAGGCCTTTGCCAACCACATTATTTAGTGACTTTTAACATTTTTTAATTTCAAGATTTTTCAAAAAACCATTGTCAGAAGCGAACCCTGTTGCCGAAAGGAGGACAGAAAATGGCGTTTTGCGTCCCCACAGCGTCCCCCAAAAATCCAAAATCTTGGGGACACGGGCATAATTAAGGCCGCTAACCCATTGAGGATTAGCGGCCTTACGATTTTTTGGGTTGTGGAGCTGGCGGGAATCGAACCCGCGTCCAAACAAGGAAACCATACGCTTTCTACACGCTTATTCCAGCCTTTGATTTTCGTGCTACAGCAAGACCTGGACCACCAACTGGAGCCTTATCCCCAAAATTTCATCGTGCATACGGGGCTATGAACGACTATTCCCGATTTGCCTGCGCCGCTTGGTCCTTGGATTCGGAACAACACCCTTGGAGCGACGTCTCGTCCAGCCACCTTGTGACCGGATTGAGCCTTAATCTACTATGCTTCGATTAGGCAGCGAGAGCATACTCATTGTTGCCAATTAATTTTTTGACCGAATTGATTTAGGAGTTTACAGCCGTCACTCCGCGTGCTTACGTACCATCTCAACTTGCTGTCAAATCCAGTCAACCCCAAATTTGCAACTTGCAAGCAGCCAACGACTTGGCTAAAGACTTACGCACCCATTTCCGACTTTATCGCCATTATGGGAGTGCAAAGGTAAGAATATTTTTCATATCTGCAAATTTTTAGGCGGGATTTTTTAAAAAGAGGGTGGCTGCTACACAGCCATATATAGGACGAAAGCGGCGGGAGAGCAGGGAGGCTTGGAGACACTCCTCGCGCTCAAAAGAGAAAAAAGTCTTCCTTTTCCCTCGCTTAATCAGATTTTTGCACTACCTTTGCAGAACAAAATGAAAAAGAAACAATGACACATAGTAGAGAAGAGAAAATGGCAGCATTCGGGCGCCTGCTTGACGTACTTGACCGCCTCCGTGTGGAATGCCCATGGGACCGCAAGCAGACCAACGAGAGCCTCCGCCCCAACACGATAGAGGAGACGTTCGAGTTGTGCGATGCGCTGCTGCGTGACGATGAGAAGGACATCTGCAAGGAACTTGGCGACGTTCTGATGCATGTTTGTTTCTACGCCCTGATAGGCCAGGAGCAAGGCCGCTTCGACATGGCCGATGTTTGCAACAAGCAAGCCGACAAGCTGATATTCCGCCACCCCCATGTCTATGGCGAGGTGAAGGCCGAGACAGCAGAGAAGGTGCTGGAGAACTGGGAGCAAATCAAACTGAAGGAGAAAGACGGCAACAAGACGGTGCTCTCCGGCGTTCCCTCCTCCCTCCCCTCCCTCATCAAGGCCTACCGCATCCAGGACAAGGCCCGCAACGTAGGCTTCGACTGGGAAGACCGCGCCGACGTATGGAAGAAAGTCCGCGAAGAGCTTGACGAACTGGAGGCCGAGTTGAAGCGCGACGACAAAGCGCGCTCCACCGCCGAGTTGGGCGACTTCCTCTTCAGCGTGATCAACGCCGCCCGTCTCTACCACCTGAACCCCGACAACGCCTTGGAACACACCAACCAGAAATTCATCCGGCGCTTCAACTATGTGGAGGCCCATTCCATCCGTCAGGGCAAGCCGCTGACCGAGATGACGCTTGAAGAGATGGACAAACTCTGGGAAGAGGCGAAGTCCTTGGAACGTGAAAACAACAACAAAACCTCATCGATATGAGACAAAACATAATCTTTTTTGCAGCATTCTTCCTGTTGCTCACCTTGAGCGGCTGCACTGACAAGCCCCAGACCAACAACCTCCCCAAGGTGAACATGGACAAGTTGAAGAGCAACCAAGGTGACAGCACCGTATATGGCACATGTGTAGATGCCACGTCCAACACCGTCTCCATCCGCACGAACAACGGCGACACCGTCCAATATGTGTGTGCCGACGTTTACTCCGAGGATGGCAAGCTGTCGAACAGTGTCGTGCGCGGTGGCAAATTCTCCGGCGACCGCATGGCCATTGTAGGCAGCATTGGCGAAGAAGAGAACATAGCCGTCAGCATCGTCAACCTCACCTCCCTCTTGGGCCGTTGGACGAGCCTTGACCGCGACTTTGAAATCCTTGACGGCGGCCAGGTGAAGTCGAGTGTCGAGGCAGAGAGCAACCCCTACACCTCCTGGCACATCTTCAACGGCAAGCTCATCCTCTCAAAAGACACGTTTGAAATATGCGAACTTGGCCCCGACTCCCTTATTTTGGAAAATTCCAAGGGCATCTACGGCTATAAGCGCAAGGCGTCAGAATAAGAGGCAGCATGGAGCCTTTCAAGGTATATGTCTTAGGTTGCGGCAGTGCCCAGCCCACCACTCGCCACCACGCCTCCTCCCAAGTGGTGGAGTTGCGTGGTAAAGTGTTTTTGGTGGACTGCGCCGAAGGCACCCAGGTGGAGATACGGCGTGTCCACTGCCGCTTCTCCAAGCTCTCCCACATCTTCATCAGCCACCTTCACGGCGACCATTGCCTTGGTCTTGTGGGTCTTATAAGTTCCTTCGGCCTTTCCGGCCGCTCCGCCCCCCTCCATGTGCATGCCCACTCGTCGTTTGCACCTTTGCTTCAGCAGATGCTCGACTTTTTCTGTCCCAACCTGTCGTTCCCTGTTGTCTTCCATCCAGTGGACACCACCCACTCGGCGGTGGTTTACGAAGACCACAGCCTCACGGTGACAACCATCCCCTTGGAGCACCGCGTGCCCTGCTGCGGCTACCTTTTCAGGGAGAAGCCCACGCTTCCCCACATCCGCCGTGACATGCTCGACCTGTATCACATCCCCATCTCGCAGATATCCTCCATCAAAAATGGGGCCGACTACATCACCCCGGAGGGCGATGTCATCCCCTCCGAGCATCTTGTCGTGCCCGGCGACCCACCCCGCAGTTACGCCTACTGCTCCGATACGCGCTACATCCCCACCCTTCACAAATTGGTGAAAGGAGTCAACCTGCTCTACCACGAGAGCACCTACGAGAGCAGCTACCAGCACCTTGCCACCGCCTACTATCACAGCACGGCAGCCGAGGCCGCCCGTGTGGCACGCGACGCCGGTGCGAAACACCTCCTCTTAGGCCATTACAGTTCCCGCTACGATGACGTGTCGGCACTCCATGCGGAGGCCCTCTCCATCTTCCCCCATGTCACGATGGCCCAAGAAGGCCTGGTAGTTGACGTGGTATAATCCCATCAGACAAAAGCAGGAACACCACGCACATCCAGGATGACAGCAATGCCGGTTGTTGCAAAACACATAAAGACCAGTCTTGACTTTCTTCTATAGACACAAAATACTGTTTGCAATAGATGAAGGAAGCACTCTATTATTTCATTTTCGGGCAAAATTCGGGTATTATCAAAATACAAAAATCGCTAAGCGTTGTTAACCAACAACTTAGCGATTGTAATGGTTGCGGAGGCAGGACTCGAACATGCGACCTCCAGGTTATGAGCCTGGCGAGCTACCAACTGCTCCACTCCGCGATGTTTTTTCATTTGCGGGTGCAAAGGTACGGGTATTTTTTGGTATCTCCAAATTTTCGGGAGACTTTTTTGCATTTTTCGAATAAAAACCGCATAAAATCTAAAATATAATAAGGTGTAATGACAGCAGAGTGAAATGAAGGTTTCGGTGAAAGTAGGATGCGCCTCTCGAATGAAAACAAAAATTTTCGTTTTTGTTTTGCATTCCGCTCTGCTTTCATTAACTTTGCACCCCAAATAGATTTTTATAGAAAGAGGTATTTTATTTAATATGGAATTAGCAAGTAAGTATAACCCACAAGAAGTGGAGTCGAAATGGTATCAGTATTGGCTTGACCACAAGCTTTTCAGTTCGAAACCCGATGGCCGTGAACCCTACACCATCGTCATACCGCCACCCAATGTAACGGGTGTACTCCACATGGGGCACATGCTCAACAACACTATTCAGGACATCCTTATCCGTCGTGCCCGTATGGAAGGCAAGAATGCGCTGTGGGTGCCCGGCACCGACCATGCCTCCATCGCCACAGAGGCAAAGGTTGTGAAGAAACTGTCTGAACAAGGCATCAAGAAACACGACCTCACCCGTGAGCAGTTCCTGGAGCATGCGTGGGACTGGACCCACGAGCATGGAGGCATTATCCTGAAACAACTCCGCCGTCTGGGCGCTTCCTGCGACTGGGACCGCACGGCATTCACCATGGATGCCAAACGCAGCGAGAGCGTTATCAAAGTGTTTGTTGACCTCTACAACAAAGGACTCATCTACCGTGGTATGCGAATGGTGAATTGGGACCCGAAGGCCCTCACCGCCCTCTCCACCGAGGAGGTCATCTATAAAGAGGAGCAGAGCCATCTGTTCCATCTGAAATATTATGTGGACGGTCTGGAGAGTCTCGACAACGAAGAGGCCCTGAAAGAAGCCGGCAACATCATCCACAAGGACGAGAAGGGTTATTACGCCGTGGTGGCCACCACCCGTCCTGAGACTATCATGGGCGACACCGCCATGTGCATCAACCCCAAAGACCCGAAGAACCAATGGCTGAAGGGCCGCAAGGTGATTGTTCCGCTGGTGGGCCGTGTCATCCCCGTGATAGAGGACCGCTACGTGGACATCGAGTTTGGTACGGGCTGTCTGAAAGTGACCCCAGCCCACGACACCAACGACTACATGCTGGGCAAGACCCACAACTTGGAGACCATCGACATCTTCAATGCCGACGGCACCATCTCCGAGCAGTCACCCATCTATGTAGGCATGGACCGCATGGACTGCCGCGAGCAGATAGTGAAGGACCTGCAAGCCGAGGGGCTGATGGAGCGCATCGAGGACTACACCAACAAGGTGGGTTACTCCGAGCGCAACCCAGACACCGCCATCGAGCCAAGGCTCTCCCTGCAATGGTTCTTGAGCATGAAGCATTTCGCCGACATCGCCCTCCCGCCCGTCCTCAACGGCGAGATGCAGTTCTATCCCACGAAATACGTCAACACCTATAAGAACTGGTTGGAGAACATCCAAGACTGGTGCATCTCTCGCCAATTGTGGTGGGGGCATCGCATTCCTGCCTACTACTATGACGAGGCCGACAATTTCGTCGTGGCCGAGAATGCCGAGAAGGCCCTTGTCCTCGCCCGCGAGAAGAGCGGCAATGCCAACCTCCAGTTGAGCGACCTTCGCCAGGACGAGGATGCCCTCGACACATGGTTCTCCTCCTGGCTGTGGCCAATCAGCCTCTTTGACGGCATCAACAATCCCGGCAACGAGGAAATCAGCTACTATTATCCCACCTCCGACTTGGTGACCGCTCCCGACATCATCTTCTTCTGGGTGGCCCGCATGATCATGGCCGGCGAGGAGTACATGGGCAAGTACCCATTCAAGAATGTCTATTTCACCGGCATCGTGCGCGACAAACTCGGTCGTAAGATGTCGAAGAGCCTCGGCAACTCACCCGACCCGTTGATGCTCATCGACAAATATGGCGCCGACGGCGTGCGCATGGGCATGATGCTCTCCGCACCAGCAGGCAATGACATCCTCTTCGACGAGGCAATGACATTCTCTTCGACGAGGCCCTCTGCGAGCAAGGCCGTAATTTCAACAACAAGATTTGGAATGCCTTCCGCTTAGTGAAAGGCCTTGAGGTAGCCGACATCCCGCAGCCAACCGAATGCCGCATCGCCACGGAGTGGTTTGAGGCCAAGCTCCGTCAGACGAACGCCGAGCTCAACGACTTGTTCAAGAAATACCGCATCTCCGAGGCCCTCATGGTTGTCTATAAACTCTTCTGGGACGAGTTCTCCAGTTGGTATCTGGAGATGGTGAAGCCCGCATACGGTTCGCCGATGGACCGTCTGACGATGGAGAAGACCCTCGGTTACTTCAACACCCTCCTGAAGATGCTCCATCCCTTCATGCCGTTTATCACAGAGGAACTGTGGCAGCATCTCTACGACCGCCAAGAGGGTGAGAGCATCATGCTTGAGTGCTTGGACGTGGCCGCTCCCACCGACAGCGACGCCGCCCTCATCGCAGAGATAGAGCGTGTGAAGCAAGTGGTGACAGGCGTGCGCACCGTTCGCAGTTCAAGAAACATCCCACCCCGCGAAGCCCTTGACCTCCAAGTGGTGGACACCACATTCTACCATGCCTACTCCTCTGTCATCATGAAGATGGCCAACCTCCGCACCTTTGAGACGGTGGAGGCCAAGCCAGCCGACGCTTCACAGTTCATGGTGGGTACCGACGAGTTTGCCGTACCATTGGGCAACCTCATTGATGTCGCTGAAGAGATAGCGAAGCAGGAGAAAGACTTGCACCACCTTGAAGGCTTCCTTGCCGGTGTGGAGAAGAAGCTTTCCAACGAGCGTTTCGTTGCCAACGCCCCGGAAGCCGTGGTGGCTTTGGAGCGCAAGAAGCGCACCGACTCCATGGAGAAGATTGCCTCGCTGAAAGCCTCCTTGGAGGAACTTCGCAAGAAACTGTGACCTTATTATATTATATGACAAGAGCTTCACTGACCACCATCGCCCTGTCCCTCATGCTGACAGCAGTGGCCCAGAACCCCCAAAAGGGCACCTACGGCTACCTCTACTGTCACATGAGCGACCGTGGGGAATACACCGCCTACGCGCTGAGCCGTGACGGTTACCATTACGAGGACTTGAACGATGGCGAAGCGGTGTTCTCTCCCGAGGAGCACGCCCGCATCGAAGGTGGCACCCGCGACGCCTACATCACCCGCACCCACGACGGCAAGGGATACCTGATGGTGACGACCGACATGTGCGTACGCAAGTCGAAGGTGTGGGACAACTACGGCATCGACCTCCTACGCAGCAAGGACATGGTGACTTGGGAGTCGGTGACGTTCGACTTCCGCCTTGGCGCCTCCATCTTCTGCGACCCCTCCTCGCCCGACCCCTACAAGGACTACAGCACCATCAACCGTGTGTGGGCACCCCAGATTTTCTGGGACCCAGACTTCACCTGGAGTGATGGAAAGCGAGGCGGCTACCTGATTTATTACTCGCTGTGGAACCGTGCCGAGGAGGCTTACGACCGGATGTATTACTCGCATGCCGATGAAAGTTTCACACGCCTGACGAAGCCGCGCCTGCTCTTCGACTGGGGCTACGCCACCATCGATGCCGACATCAACTACCTTCCCTCCGACGGCAAATACCACATGCTCATCAAGAAGGAAGGTGGCAAGCCCGGCATCTACACCGCCACTGCCGACCGCCTGACCGGTCCCTGGGGCGAGCCGGTGGAAGACGACTACGTTGACTTCGAGGGCAAGAAGAAATGCGAAGGCTCATCGGCCTTCCAACTGATAGGCGACGACACATGGCGTGTAGCCTACATCGAATACTCCTCCAAGCCGAAGCACTACCGCATCTGCAAGGCAGACAAATATCTTCGCAACTTCTCTTCCCCAGTGGACATCGAGGGAGTGACCGGCCCTCAACACGGGTCTTTCATGCGCATCACCAAAAAGGAATACAAGCGTCTGAAAAAGGCCTTCCCCAATAGGAGGTGAGGAGTTTAAGGGTTTAAGGGTTTAAGGAGTTTAAGAGTTTAAGAGTTTAAGGAGTTTAAGAGTTTAAGGACTTTAAGGAAATATTTAATTTAAAGCCACACCTCCTCGAGGTGTGGCTTTAATGTTTTTTTAGAGTTTCAGTTCTTCGAAAGGTAGTCCGAAGACATCGGCCACAGCCTTGAAGGTGACCTTTCCCTCCACGATGTTGAGACCCAGGTAGAGAGCATGGTCTTCCTTGCACGCCTTCTGCCATCCCTTGTCGGCCAGGGCCACGGCATATTTCAGGGTGGCGTTGGTGAGTGCGATGGTAGAAGTGTTGGGGACGGCACCAGGGATGTTGGCCACGGCATAGTGCACAATACCATCCACCTCATACACCGGTTCAGAGTGCGTGGTGGGCTTGGAGGTCTCGAAGCATCCTCCTTGGTCGATGGCAACATCCACCAAGACTGTTCCGGGTTGCATCATCTTCAGCATGTCGCGTGTGATGAGATGAGGTGTCTTGTCACCCGGGATAAGCACGGAGCCGATGACGATGTCCACATCGGGGAGTTCCTGCTCGATGTTGTGCCTGCTTGAGTAGAGCGGTACAACATTTGCGGGCATCTCTGCCGAAAGTTTTTTGAGCAATGGCAGCGAGATGTCAGCGATGACCACCTGTGCTCCCATTCCTGCAGCCACCTTTGCGGCAGCCTGTCCCACTACTCCACCGCCGAGGACGAGCACCTTTGCGGGTTTCACACCAGGCACGCCAGAGATGAGTTTGCCTTTTCCCCCCTTGGTTTTCTGGAGATAGTAAGCGCCGTTGATGGTGGCCATCCTTCCGGCCACTTCACTCATGGGAATGAGCAGCGGCAACGACCGGTCGGGCAATTGCACGGTTTCGTATGCGATGCACACCCCTCCGGCCTTGATCATGGCATCGGTGAGAGGTTTGTCGCATGCGAAATGGAAATAGGTGAAAAGCACCTGTCCGGGTTTCACCAGTTTGTATTCCGGCTCGATGGGTTCCTTCACCTTTACAATCATGTCGGCTATTTCGTATGTCTCCTCGATGGTGGGGAGAATGGTAGCACCGGCCTTGATGTAAGCCTCGTCGGAGAAGCCGCTTCCCTCTCCAGCGGTGTGTTGCACGAAGACCTCATGTCCATGTCTTACCAGTTCAGCCACTCCGGCGGGCGTCATGCCCACCCGGCTCTCATTGTTCTTGATTTCTTTTGGAATTCCTATTCTCATTGTTTGACAGATATTAGAAGGTTGAAAAAAATTATTCGTAGTCGTCGATGACGGCGTTTACAAAGTCGAGCATGGGCTTTGCAGTCATGAAGATTTCAGCCATTTTGTCGAGGGCGTCCTCCTTGCCAAGGAAATGGTCGTCGATGTTTCTCCAGCAGCAATAGTCCTTCATGCGCAGATAGTCCAAGTATTCGAAATCACGTGGAAATCCAGCCGGACAAGTCTTGAGTTTTTCCAGTCCGAAGCCGCATCCTTCCCCCTTTCGGAATGTGCTTTCAAATTTTTTGTTTTCCACACACTTGAGCCACTCCTCCGTGTTGGCCATGATTTCGTTTCTGCAAGCGGTGAGAATGTTGGTGGGCAGGTAATAGCACCCGCATGCAAGCATGCAATTACCCGGTTCCATGTGGATGTAGTAGCCACCGTGGAAGGCTTTTTTCCCATGGGCTGCGATGTACGCCCCGAGATGCCTTTTGTAGGGTGCTTTGTCGGGTGAGAAGCGCGTGTCCCTGTAAAACCGATATACGGTGTCCTTCACAGTGATGTGCGCTATGGAGTCGTCGAAACGCGCTATTCTCCGTATGGCCTTTTCCACGAAATTCTCAAACTCATTTTTTGCCTCGAGGTATTCATCTCGATGGTTTTGAAACCATGTGCGGTCGTTGTTGGCCGCAATGTTTCTTAGAAAGTCCAGGACTATCGTGGTGTTCATGTTGTTCATGCGTTGTTTTTGGGGCAGAAATGGTCGAAGGGGCATTTGTCGCAGTGTGGAGCCCTGCTGGTACACACATATCTTCCATGGAGGAGGAGCCAGTGATGCGCACGTGGGATGTCCTCTACGGGTATGTTTTTCATGAGTTGCTGTTCCACCTTGAGTGGTGTGTTGTCGGCCTTTCCCACCAGCCCGAGCCTTCTGCTCACTCTGAAGACATGGGTGTCAACCGCCATGGTGGGTTTTCCAAAAGCGACAGCCTGCACAACGTTTGCCGTCTTCCTCCCCACCCCCGGCAGTTTTGTTAGTTGTTCTGTAACAGAGGGCACCTGCCCGTCAAACTCATCGACCAGCATTTTAGCCATGCTGACGAGATGTGCCGTCTTTGCGTTTGGGTATGAAACGCTTTTCACATATTCATACACCTCTTCCTCCGATGCTTGCGCCATTGCCCTTGCATCGGGAAAGCGCTGAAAGAGCGCCGGTGTCACCATGTTGACCCTTTTGTCCGTACACTGTGCGCTGAGGATGGTTGCCACGAGCAGTTGGAAAGGAGACATGAAGTGTAATTCAGAGCCCACTTCCGGCATTTCTTGCCGGAAATGGTCCAGAATAAGTTCGTATCGTTGCTTTTTGTTCATGGCCATGATGTTTGCAAAGAGCAGAAAGGCCCCTGCATGGAGGGGCCTTTCAAATTATTTTTTACTCTCGTTCTCAGCGGGCTTTTTCTTGTATGCCTTGTTGAGGCCGGCCACGACCTCGGCAGTGACGTCGAGAGCCTTGTCGGCCAGCAGTATGTTGTCGCCCGACTTGGCGAGTATCATGGAGAATTTCTTGTCCTTGTTGTATTGTGCGAGGAAATGGTCGAGGCTGTCGTGGAGAGCCGCGTTGAATTTTTCCGTCTGCGACTGCAGTTCCCCTGCGAGTCTGTCTCTCGTGGCAATGAGCTGCTCCTGTTGTCTCTGCAATGCAGCCTGCTGTCCCTCAGCCTCCTTTTGAGATGTGAAGCCGTTGTTCTGCAGTTTGTTTTGGAAGTTCTGCACGGCAGCGTTGAGGTTTTTCTCTTGTGCTGCGAGTGCGCTTTGGCTGTTGCCGCTCCTCTTCTCAAGGATTTTGGTGTAATCCTTGCAGAATTCATACTGTGTCATGATGGAGTCCACCTCCACGTATGCTATTCTGAGAGACCCGGGCGTGGCAGTCTGTGCAGCCACCTTTTCGGGTTTGTCATCCATCTTGTTGGAGTCGTTGCATGCTGTGAGTGTGAGTGTAGCGATGGCCGTGGCGGCCATGAGGCGCAAAAAGTTTCTTTTGTTCATTTCTTTATTTATTGTTGTTTTTATTTCGTTTCGATTTTTCCTCAACGGCCATTTTTCTCTGTCTCTGCTCCCTGTCCTGCTCGATGACACAGAGTATCCCCCTGTCTTTCATGGGCTTGCTGTCATGAATGTGCATTGATTCGAACTGGCCATTTTTCTTGAAAATGACTTTCACCGCGAGCAATATCACGGCCAATGCAACAATTAACAGAGAAGAGATGATTATTTCCGTCATTTTTTGCTATCTTTGCAGCGCGAAAGCGGGGAAGCCCTTCCTCCGCCTTTTCGGCTGCAAAGTTACGAATAAGGAAGCGAAAAGCCAAATATATTTGTGATTTTCCAAGCGTGAAATGGCAAGGAAGCGTTCAAAGACGAAGAAAAGAGCGCCCGGCCTCCCTTTCCACAAGAAGCAACAACAACTAAAAAACCTTAGACGAAATGAACAAGACAGAGTTGAACCCCCGGCGCGTATTCGAGCAATTTGCGAAGATCAACGCCATCCCCCGCCCCTCGAAACATGAGAAGAAAATGATTTCCTACCTGTTGGACTTTGGCCGCACCCGTGGCCTTCCGACAAAGGTGGACGCCACTGGCAACGTATTGATTAGCAAGCCTGCCACCCCCGGTTACGAGTCTCGCCCCACCGTGGTTCTTCAGAGCCACATGGACATGGTGTGCGACAAGCTTGTTGACGTTGAGTTCAATTTCGAGACCGACCCCATAGACACCTATGTCGATGGCGAGTGGCTGAAAGCCCGTGGCACGACGCTCGGCGCCGACGACGGCATAGGCGTGGCCATAGAGCTTGCCATCCTGGACAGCGACGACATCGCCCACGGCCCCATAGAATGCCTCTTCACCGTTGACGAGGAGACAGGCCTTACAGGAGCTTTCGGCCTTGAGGCCGGTTTTATGAATGGCGACATGCTCATCAATCTCGACTCCGAGGACGAGGGTCAGATTTTCGTGTCGTGCGCCGGCGGCATCACCACGCATGCCCGTTTCAACTACGCCCTTGAAGAAGCCGGTGCCGACCAGTTCTTCCTCTGTGCCACACTGAAGGGATTGGTTGGCGGTCACTCCGGTGACGACATCAACAAGAAACGCGCCAACGCCATCAAGTTGCTCGCCCGCTTCCTCTACTCCATGGACGAGCAAGTCGGCATCCGCCTTGCCCGTTGGAATTCCGGCAAGATGCACAACGCCATCCCCCGTGACGGCAGCGTGGTATTCAGCGTGCCCTCTGAGAAGAAGGAGGAAGTGAAAGCCGCTTGGAACATTTTTGCGAGCGAGGTGTCGGAGGAATTTCATGTCACCGACACGTCGATGGAGTTCTTCCTTGGCAGTTGCGACCCAGAGCCAGTGATGCCTCTCGGTGTCTCCCGCAACATCGTTCGTGCCCTTCAAGCGATGGACAATGGCGTGCTGTCGATGTGCCAGGACGAAGAACTTTCATGGTTGGTGGAGACGAGCAGCAACGTTGCAAGTGTCCAGACAACCGAGGGTGTCACCACCATCGTTTCAAGCCAGCGCTCCAACGTGATGAGCAACCTCCGCAACATGGCCAGTACGGTGAAAGCCCTGTATCAGCTGGCCGGTGCCGATGTAGAGCAAAGCGACGGCTACCCAGCATGGAAGATGAACCCCAACAGCAAGCTGACCAAGTTGGTTGTGGACACCTACAAGAAACTCTTTGGCAAGGCTCCCAAGGTGCTTGGCATCCATGCCGGCCTTGAGTGCGGTCTGTTCTCCGAGCGTTATCCCAACATGGACATGGTGTCTTTCGGCCCAACGCTTCGCGGTGTGCATACCCCCGACGAGCGCTTGCTCATCCCCACCGTGCAGATGGTCTGGGACCACTTGCTTGAGATTTTGAAGAACATCGAATAAAACCCTTCTTCTTGAAAAGAAATGCCCCGGCAAATAGTATCACTACTGTTGCCGGGGCTTACCTTTCAAAAAACTACCTATTGAAATTATCCAATTATTTAACCATGATTCAATACTAATACTAAAACTATTACTATAATACCATATATGTACTTTCGAATGCAAAGATAATCATTTTTCCTCAAAAATCATACACTTCTCATTAAAAAAAGGAGGAAAATAATCATTTCAGGCTTCCTGTCGGCAGTTGCCCACTTTGGCACGCTTTTTGCTGAAAATCGAGAAGAACAAACAAAACATACAACATAAAAAATCGAAAACATGCAAAAAGGCAACATTGGTGTGACGACGGAGAACATCTTTCCCGTCATCAAGAAATTCCTTTATTCAGACCATGAGATTTTCCTTCGCGAGATGGTTTCCAACGCTGTTGACGCCACTCAGAAACTCAAGACCCTTGCCGAGCGTGGAGAGTTCAAAGGCGAAACCGGCGACCTCACCATCCACATCAGCCTCGACAAGGACCAAGGTACGCTGACAGTGAGCGACCGCGGCATCGGCATGACGGCAGAGGAGATAGACAAATACATCAACCAGATCGCCTTCTCCGGCGTCAATGACTTCCTGGACAAGTACAAGGACAACGCGAATGCCATCATCGGCCATTTCGGCCTTGGCTTCTACAGCGCCTTCATGGTGAGCGACAAGGTGGAGATTGTGACACGCAGCTACCGTGACGATGCCGTAGCGGTGAAATGGAGTTGCGACGGCAGCCCTGCCTACGAGATTGTGGAGACAGAGAAGGCCGACCGCGGCACCGACATCATCCTCCACTTGGCCGACGACTGCAAAGAGTTCTTGGAAAAGGAGAAGATTGAAAGTCTCTTGAACAAGTACTGCAAGTTCATGTCCGTGCCCATCGCCTTCGGCAAGAAGACGGAATGGAAAGACGGCAAGCAGGTGGACACCGACGAGGACAACATCATCAACGACTCTGAGCCGATGTGGACGAAGGCCCCGAGCACACTGACCGACGAGGACTACAAGACCTTCTACCGCAAGCTCTACCCCATGCAGGACGAGCCCTTGTTCTGGATTCACCTCAACGTGGACTATCCCTTCAACCTGACCGGCATACTCTATTTCCCCCGTGTGCAATCCAACATCGACTTGCAGCGCAACAAGATTCAGCTCTACTGCAACCAGGTGTTCGTGACCGACCAAGTGGAGGGCATCGTGCCAGAATTCCTCACGCTGCTCCATGGCGTGATTGACTCGCCCGACATCCCCCTTAACGTCAGCCGCTCCTATCTGCAAAGCGACGCCAACGTGAAAAAGATTTCCACCTACATCACGAAGAAGGTTGCCGACCGTCTGAACGGCATTTTCAAGGACGACCGCAAGGACTATGAGTCGAAATGGGACGACCTGAAGATATTCATCAATTACGGCATGCTGTCGCAAGAGGACTTCTACGACCGTGCCAAGGACTTCGCGCTGCTGAAGGACACCGAGGGCAAGTACTACACTTATGAAGAGTACCGCACGCTCATCAAAGACAACCAGACGGACAAGGACGACACATTGGTGTATCTGTATGCCAACAATGTTGAAGACCAGTACAGCTACATCGAGGGAGCGAAAGCAAAAGGTTACAACGTGCTGCTGTTAGACGGCGACCTCGACACGCCGATGGTGTCGATGCTGGAGCAGAAATTGGAGAAGAGCCGCTTCACACGCGTTGACGGCGACATCATCGACCGCCTCATTGTGAAGGAAGAGCAAAAAGACAGTTCGCTGAGCGACGACGAGACTGACAATCTGTCACAGGCTTTCCGTTCCCAGCTCCCCACGATGGAGAAGACCAATTTCTATGTCGAGGTGCAGGCCTTGGGCGAGGATGCCCAGCCGGTGGTGCTCACCCAGAGCGAGTACATGCGCCGTATGAAAGACATCAGTCGTTTCCAAAGCGGCATGGGCTTCTACGGACAGATGCCCGACTCTTACAGCATGGTCGTCAACAGCGACCACCCATTGGTGAAGCGCGTGCTTGCAGACGAGACAGCCTCTTGCGACGAGGCGTTGAAGCCTATCAAAGCCGAAATCAAAGGTCTGGAAGCCCGTCTTGCCGTCCTTCGCCAGGAGCAGGGCAAGAAAAAGCCCGACGAGGTGACACAGGAAGAAAAGGACGACTTGGCATCCACAGAGCGTCAGGTAGGCGAGCAGAACGAGAAGAAGAAGGAAATCATCGGTCAATTCGCCAAGGGATATGACGTGATTCACCAACTGATCGACCTTGCCCTGCTGCAGAACGGCATGCTCAAGGGCGCCGCGCTATCCGCATTCCTCAAGCGTTCTGTCGACATGATCAAGTAACATTCAGATGGACAACAACATCGGGCCTCGCCGAACACATCGACGGGGCCCGTTTTTTTTACAAGCACCACCAGGGAAGTCGGTGCCTTGTGGGAAAATCACACTTTTTCTCTTCCCCTACGACTAAAATGGGTGACAATCAAGCAGTGTTCTTGAAAAATTTTGCTACTTTTGCAGCATCAACAGCAACTTGTCACCGAGAAGCCATGGTTTCACAAAGGAAGCCCACCTTCTCCTTCATCATAAAAGCGCATGAAGAGCATTTTTCACCTTCTCCACAAATGGTCTGAGAGCAGCCTTGTTCTCCGCATTGTTATCGGCCTTGTTGTCGGCACCATCCTGGGACTGATGGCCCCCAGTTGGACAGCCATCTCCATTTTAGGCAAGATATTTGTCAGTTTGCTGAAAGCCATTGCTCCCGTTCTCGTGGCAGTGCTGGTGCTGTCGTCCATCTCCCACGCCAGGGATGGTCTTGGCCCTCGTTTCCGCTTGGTTGTCTTCTACTATTTGCTGAGCACATTCATGGCCGCCCTTCTTGCGGTGACGGGCAGTTTTTTGTTTCCTGTGCGCTTGGAATTGGAAGAAGTTGCCAGCAGCGAAGCTCTCGTTACGCTTCACGATGTGTTTGACAACCTTTTGACCAACATGGTCTCCAACCCACTTCATTCAATCACGACAGCCAACTATATCGGCATCCTCTTTTGGTCGGTGATATTCGGCTTGGCATTAAAGAGAGTGGCGAACAGTGCCACGCTCAACATGGTGCACGACTTCGCCGAAATGGTGTCCCAGGCGGTGAAATGGGTGATACAGTTTGCCCCCTTTGGCATCATGGGTCTTGTCTTCACCACGGTGTCTGAGGGCGGCCTGGAGGTGTTCACCTCCTATGGTCAGTTGCTTCTCGTTTTGGTGAGTTGCATGCTGGTGAACACCCTCTTGTCGAACCCGCTCATCTCCTACCTCATCCTTCGCAAAAACCCCTACCCCCTCTTGTTCACCTGTCTCAAGTATAGCGGTCTTCAAGCCTTCTTCACCCGTTCTTCTGCGGCGAACATCCCCATCAACATGGCCCTCTGCAAGCGTCTGGGTCTCGATGAGGATTTCTATTCTGTGAGCATCCCCTTAGGAGCCACCATCAACATGAACGGTGCGGCAGTGACCATCACGGTTCTGACGCTTGCCGTGGCCCACACGATGGGAATGGAAGTGAGTTTCTTGCCAGCCCTCCTGCTATGTGCCATCGCCACGCTTGGTGCCTGCGGGGCCTCCGGCGTTGCTGGCGGCTCGCTGCTGCTGGTGCCCATGGCCTGCTCCTTCTTGGGCATCGGCAACGATACTGCGATGCAGGCAGTCGCCATAGGTTTCATCATCGGCGTGGTGCAGGACTCCGTGGAAACGGCGCTCAACTCAAGTGGCGACGTGTTTTTCACGGCCACTGTGGATTACTACGAAAAGGCGAAAGGGAGGAAGAAAGCCGACATGCAAGGTTGAGAAAAAGCCCGTGACACGTGGCAAATCAATACATTTTTAATACCTTTGCATGGAAATTGGAGATTTCAAATGAAGGATTTGGGCTATCATCTGCTTGCCATACTGACCATAGCGATATGGGGTGTGACGTTTGTGAACACGAAGGTGCTGCTGCAACACGGCTTGCATCCGATGGAGATATTTCTTCTGCGCTTCATCGTTGCATACCTCTGCATCTGGACGATTTCCCCCCGTGTTGTCCGCTCGCGGTCTTTGGCCGACGAGGGGTTGTTCTTTGTATTGGGTTTTCTCGGCGGCACAGTGTATTTCGTAGCGGAGAACACCGCCATCGGCCTCACCTACGTCAACAACGTGGCATTCATCGTCTGCACGGCCCCGCTCATCACGATGCTCTTGGCCATCGCCATGATGAAGGGCGTGAAGGCGAGCATCCCCCTGGTAGCAGGCTCTGCCATGGCACTGACCGGCGTGGGGATGGTGGTATATAACGGCAGTTTCGTGTTGCAGCTGTCCCCACTTGGCGACCTGCTGGCCTTGGTGGCAGCATGCAGTTGGGCTGTCTATAGTTTGGTCATCAAGAAGGTGTCTTCCCGTTACAGCGCCGTCTTCATCACCCGAAAAGTGTTTTTCTATGGGATAGTGACCGTCCTTCCATTGTTTCTCATCAGACCCTGGCAGTTCCCCTTGGAAGGTCTTCTGTCACCTCCCGTGTGGATGAACCTGCTGTTTCTTTCCGTGGTGGCCTCCTTCCTGTGTTTCCTGTGGTGGAGCGTGGCGGTGAAAGAGATAGGCGCCTTGTCCACGAGCAACTATGTCTATCTGAATCCCATCACCACGGTGATTGCCAGTGCATTGTTTCTCGACGAGCCCATGACGCTGATGGCATATATCGGCAGCGCCCTCATCCTCTTAGGGGTGTATGTAGCCAATCGCGAGAAACGACCGGAGAGGCCTTAAGAAAGGATTGCAATCTTCATGCCGTCTGTGTCTTTCGTCCCTCCTCGATGAGTATCAGCAGTTCGTCGCGCAGCTGGTCGGGAATGGCTATACCTCTCAGAATGAGGCTTCTGCTCCATGCCGGCACCTCATGCGTTTGCATGGAGTATAACACCTCTGCGAAGCGTTCCGCCTCCTCGTCAGTATAGTTGTCTCCCGCCCGACCCCGAAATTCGTCCAGTTCTTCATCGTCGAAATACTCCACCTCTTTGACGGCAGCCTCCAGCATGCACTCTTGCTCGCAACGACTGTCAGTGCCGTCGCACGTGTCGCACGTGGGCCGTGTGTCGATAGGCTTTTCCGAACCACGAGAGAGAAGGTGGGCCAAAGCAGCCACAATGCCGAGGGCAACCAGCGAAACAATGGCTATGATGACGTAAGTCATGTGTTCTCCTCCACGATTTGATACCCCGCCATCTTGAGGTGTTCCCAGTATCTTGGGTATGACTTGCTCACCACGGCGGGATTGTTGATGCGAAGCCCCGGGAATCGCCAGCACGCCGGAGCGAACGCGAGAGCCATGCGGTGGTCATCGTAAGTGTCGATGACGGGATGCGTGTCAGCATGGCATTTCTCCCCGTTCCAGATAAGGTCGTTGTCCACGGTGCTTCTCACCACATATCCCAGTTTGAGCATTTCCTTCTTGAGCGCCTCGATGCGGTCGGTCTCCTTGATGCGCAGTGTGCTCAACCCCTTGAAATGGAAAGGGATGTCGAGCATGGCGCACGCCACGACGTAGGTCTGTGCCAAGTCGGGTTGGTTGATGAAACTGAACTCCAGTCTGGGCAGGTTCACGGCATATCTTTTCAGCGTAACGGTAGTAGGTACGCCCTTCTCTCTCACGTCAAAAATGGTTTTCACGCCGAAGAGGCTGAAGATGTATCTTGCCACGGAGTCCCCTTGTCGCGAACCGTCGGTAAGCCCCGACAGCCTCACCACGGAGTCCTCACCAGAAAGGCACAGTGCCTCATACCAATAAGACGCCGCACTCCAGTCGCTCTCGATGAAATAAGGCGTGGGGCGGTAGCCACCCGGTTCCACCACGATGGTGTCTGGGCCCGTCCACTCCACCTTTGCCCCGAAGTCACGCATGGTGCACAGTGTGAGGTCGATGTATGGCCTGGAGATGATGTCTCCCGTGAGGTGAAGCTCCATGCCGTCGCGCATGGCCGCCCCGACGATGAGCAGAGCCGAGATGTATTGCGAACTGACGTTTCCCGCCACGTCAAGCCGTCCTCCGTCCAGTCGTTGCCCACGAATGCGCAATGGAGGGAACCCTTCCCTACCCGTGTATTGTATGTCGGCACCGAGTTGTCGCAGTGCATCCACAAGGATGCCAATTGGCCTGTGTCTCATGCGCTGTGTCCCGGTGAGGACGTGTTCTCCGCTGTCGGTGACAGCGAGGAAGGCCGTCATGAAGCGCATGGCCGTTCCTGCTGCCTTGATGTCGATGGTAGGAGGCATGTCGCGCAAGGCGCGTACAATCACTTCCGTGTCATCGCAGTCGGAGAGGTTGTCGGGCAGTTGTGTGCCTCCCGAGAGAGCGTGTATCACGAGAGCGCGATTGCTGATGCTCTTCGAGGAGGGTAGTTGGATGGTGGTGTCAATATGTGAAGGAGCGTTGATGATGTATTGCATGGTATGTCTTTTCCTATTTGCTTGCAAATATAGTGAATAATGGAATAAGTTCAAAACAAAAAAGGCATTTTTTGTCTCAGATGTTCACATCCACTCAACAGCGGTAGCATCATGCCTACCCTCTTGTTCCCTTTCTCAGTTTGACGAATACGTGAACTACGTGTCCGTACTCGGCCTTTCTCTTCTCTATTTCGAAATACTTGGGACACGACTCAATGAGCGGTGTGAGTTTCTGGAAGCCGTAGTTGCGGGGGTCGAAGTCCGGTCGTTTCTTGAGCAGCAGGCTTCCCACCTCAGCGAGCGACACCCACTCGTTGTCATCAGCCAAGTCATTGATGGTGTGGCGGAGTAGTTTGATGACGGCATAGTTGATTTTCTCCTTTTGGGGAGCGACCTTTTTCTGTTCCACACCAGTCGATGGCGTGGTGGATGCACCTTCCGGAGTTTCCTCCTGTGCCTCCTCGTCGTCGTTCCCGAGGTTTTCGATGTAAACGAACTTGTCGCAAGCGACGATGAATGGCCTTGGTGTCTTCTTCTCCCCCATGCCGATGACCAATTTTCCCGACTCGCGCAAGCGGGTGGCGAGGCGTGTGAAGTCGCTGTCGCTTGAAATGATGCAGAATCCCTCTACCTTGTTACTATGCAGGATGTCCATGGCATCGATGATCATGGCAGAGTCGGTGGCGTTTTTTCCAGTGGTGTAACTATATTGCTGTATGGGTGTGATGGCGTTTTCGAGGAGTACGGCCTTCCACGAGCCAAGATTGGGTTTTGTCCAGTCGCCGTAAATGCGCTTGATGGTAGGAATGCCGTATTTTGCTATCTCATTGAGCATTTCCTGCACGTGTGATGCCGGAACGTTGTCAGCGTCAAAAAGCACGGCCAAATTAAGCTCTTTTTTCTCTTGATTCATAAGTTTGAAATTGATTATTATCCTGTTTACACTGCAAAGGTAAGACAAAAATTTGAAAACAGCCCTCTTTTTAACTAAAAATCGTCCTTAGAGAGTTTAAGGACCATAGAGGCTCATAGTAATTATAGAGATACTAGATGGCCTAGATGGCCTAGAGACACTAGATAGCCAAGAGAGCTTAGAGCCCACAAGGCTGTGCCGAATGTTAATAAATCAAAAAAGGAGTTATGGCAAGGGTTGAGAAATGACGTGTGATTGGAAAAATTTATAACTTTGGGGAGGAAATCAACAAGCCTTATGAAATTCAGAAATATCTTTACACTGATAATTGCTTTCGCAAGCGTCCCCGTCCTCTGCGAGGCACAGTCGGAGCGTGTGACATCGACGAGCAATCATCTTACGCCCACCGCTCCGAGCGGCGGCGTAGTGCCTTTCTCGCTATACGGCGAGGGAGTTCGCTTCCATCCCATCTGGGGCTTGGACCAAGCATGGATCAGTGAGCAAAATTTCCGCAAGGGCATCAACCACATGGGAGCTTCGAACGTCGGCATCGCCCGCACCTGCTTTCGCAACACCAAGCCTTTGGTGAACGACACCGACCTCGCCTCCGACCCGGTGAGTGCCCTGCAGCGGCGCAACAAGATTTTCGACATCCTCAGCGACACCCTCGCCCTCGTGCTCACTTGCGACCAGGAGGCCGGTGTTGAC
>CADBBP010000074.1 GCA_902792855.1 uncultured Prevotellaceae bacterium | reverse complement strand
AAAGCTCCAAAAGAAAGCCGACAAGGCCGAGAAAGACCGCATCAAGGCCGAAAAGAAAAAGTCGAAAGCTCTGAAAGAGCTTAACAACATTTGAGAAGAGGGGAGACTAGGAGGTCCTAGGGAGTCATAGGAGGTCCTAGGAGGCTCTAGGAGGTCCTAGGGAGTCATAGGAGATTCTAGGGAGTCCTATCCCCTAAAAGCCTCTTTTTAAGAGCTTCTATCTCGGCTTTTAGCTGGAGGTTTTCGGCTTTTAGTCGCTGGTTTTCAGCTTCTAATGAACGCATGTATGCATCTTGCGCCTTTCGGTATCCGGTGCGAGCGGCATACATGCGTTCTTTGATGCCTCCTTCCTCCACGAAGCGGCGCTCCAGTCGCTCCAAATATGCGCACATCATTTTGTCAATCTGATGACAGAGCGTGATGGCGGTGTTGGCCATTACCTCATCATTCATTTTGGCAATGAATGGTGCGTATGCACTGTAATCATTATGTGAGCGGCAAAACTCGCGAAGACGCTGAAGACGTGGATTGTCAGCTGCCCATATTTCAAGATGATGGCTTTTCAAGTAGTCGTTATAATCGGCTCGCAACTCTTGCAAACTGCCACGAGCAGTATTGATCAACTTTATCTCCATCTCCGAACTGGTCATTCCATCTTCACTCCCCTCCACGATGTTTTGTTTGCCACTTCGTGCTGCTTGTATCATTTGGTCCACCGTGCGGTCACCATACTGCGGTAAAAACCGTCTGCAAAACTCCACCGTCAATTGATACAAGGCATCGCTCTTGCGGTAAAAGAACAACTCCCCCCATTCGGTAGCCTTTTTCAAGACTTTGCCTTTGGTGTCATAGTCCATAAATTTGATTTTTGAGATGATTTGTGGATGCAAAAATACATTTTTTTCGGGACATCCCAGCCTTTCCACCATATAAACTATGCAGAATCATCTGTTATGGGTATTGCATGAATGCTGCAAAGTCCATACCTTTGCATGCACTTTACAAAAGCAGGAAAATAGATGGAAATGACAATACTCATAGCCGGTTTGCTCATCCCCTTGGCAGGAACGATGCTCGGAGCCTCTTTCGTCTTTTTGATGCGCGGGGAGATGCCTTCCTACGTGCAGAAATCATTGTTGGGGTTCGCCTCCGGCGTGATGGTGGCGGCCTCAGTGTGGTCGCTGCTCATTCCCTCGATGGAGATGGTGGAAAACCAGGGCCGCTGGTCGGTTTTTCCCGCCGCCATTGGCTTTCTGCTCGGGATGGGGTTTCTGTTGGTCCTCGACCGCCTCACCCCCCACTTGCACCTTGGCACTGACAAGCCCGAGGGTCCCCGCTCCCATCTTTCCCGCACGGCGATGCTTGCCTTGGCCGTGACGCTGCACAACCTGCCCGAGGGCATGGCCGTCGGTGTCGTGTTCGCCGGGGCGGAGAGCGGCACCGCCACCCTTTCCCTCGCCGGAGCCTTGGCGGTGTCGTTGGGCATTGCCATTCAGAACGTTCCCGAGGGAGCCATCATCTCCATGCCCATGCACACCGCCGGCAACAGCCGTTTGCGCTCGTTCATTCTGGGTTCCCTTAGCGGTGCCGTGGAACCCATCGGCGCCCTTGCCGTCCTGTTGCTGTCCTCGTTCCTCCTGCCCGCCCTTCCCTACATGCTATCCTTTGCCGCCGGCGCAATGATTTATGTGGTGGTGGAAGAGTTGATACCCGAGGCATCGGCAGGCCGTCACAGCAACCACAGTACGATAGGTTTTGCCATCGGCTTCGTACTTATGATGGTACTCGATGTGGTGATGGGATGATGTATCTATTCCTAAAGAAAGTGAAAAATCGTTATCATCGGCAGATGTATTGGGAAAAAAGCAGTACATTTGCATCATGATAAGCAAGAATTTGGTCAAGCGCCTCCGCCGATTGGAACTCAAGAAGTACCGTGAGGAGAGAGGCTTGTTCGTAGGCGAAGGACCCAAGGTTGTAGGCGAACTGTTGTCGGTCTTTCAGCCAGAATTGCTCTATTGCACGCAGGAATGGGCCGCCAGTCATTCCGACCTCGACACCGGCATGGTGGTGGTGAGCGACGAAGAGCTCCAGCACCTGAGTTTCCTCCAGCATCCCCAGCAAGTGCTCGGCACCTTCCGGTTGCCGTCATGGGAAGAGAGTGTCGAGGAGAGTGCCTCTCATGTTTCAGCCAACCTTTGCTTGGGCTTGGACGGCGTTCGCGACCCCGGCAATGTCGGCACCATCATCCGCATCGCCGACTGGTTTGGCATCGACACCGTATATTGCAGCCCCGACTGCGCCGACACCTTCAGCCCGAAGGTTGTCCAGGCCACGATGGGCAGCCTCGCCCGCGTTCGCGTGGTGGCCACCGACTTGTCCGCCCTTGTGGACCATCTCCCTGTCGGCACGCCGGTGTATGGCACGCTGCTCGACGGCGACGACCTATACACGTCCGACCTCAGCAACCGTGGCCTCCTGTTGATGGGCAACGAGAGCACAGGCATACGGCCAGTACTCCGCAATCGCCTCACCCACCGTCTTCTCATCCCCTCCCATCCGCCCGGCCGTGTCACTGCCGACAGCCTCAACGTGGCCATCGCCACTGCCATCTGCTGCGCGGAGTTCCGCCGCCGCATCCATTGAAAGCCCCCGCATTCATTACAATAAAACACCCTTCACATATATCAGTTAAGACAGACAAACAGCATCCATGGAAAAAGAAACATTATACAAGAGCCGCAGTTTCTCCTCCTGCATCCAGGCGGCCTACAAGCTGATGAGCGACAACCTGAAAGGCATCGTGCGCAGCACCTGGCTTCCCGTGCTCATTCTCGGCGTGTCCACCAGCCTCTTGGTGACACTCAACATCCCCAGCCCCTCCATCCTCGAATTCGGCATCTCCCACACCGCCCTCTTTTTCACCCTCGTCGGCGTTGCCCTCCTCGGCATGATCCTATGCTCCGTCTGGGCGATGTCGCGCCTGATGAGCATGCTCAACGAGCATTCGCGCTGGTGGAATTTCAAGCGCGTGCTGATAGCCACGCTCAACTTCACCGCCATCTTCATCGTGACCTATGGCATCCTGGTAGCAGCCTTCTATTGGGGCATCCGCTACACAGGTGGTTCACCAGCACATTTCGTGAACGACAACTATCTTGTGGTGCTTGTCGTAAGCTTGCTTTTCATTTTGGCCTTGCTGCCACTCTGTTACATCATCATGCGCTACCTCTACGACCCCCAAGCCTCTTTTTGGCGCGAGTTTCCACGCACCTACACCACGGGGCTTCGCCATCTCGGCTTCATCTTCCTCACCGCACTTCTCATCGGCATCATCGTGGGCGTGGTGGCATTGGTGGCCTATGTTCCCCTTTTCATCCTCCACATCGCCAACATGCTCTCTCTCTACGGCGTGGAGATGGGCGACCCCTCCGGCCTTCCAAGCTATTTCCTCCCCCTGCTTTTCTTCACCACATTGTTGGTGACGATGGTGGCATGGTACCTGTACTTCTTTGAAGCCCTGACCTATCTCTTCATGTACGGCTCCATCGAGAGTCAGGAAGAGGAGCGCCGCCGCAACGACATCTCCGTCCCCATACTCCCCCCTGTAGAAGAGCCCAACCTTCCACTTCAAAAAATTTGAAAAAGTCATGCCACAGAGAATTTTGTTCATCGACCGCGACGGCACGCTCATCGAAGAACCCGCCGACGAACAGATAGACGCCTTTGAGAAACTCCGTTTCGTACCAGGAGTGTTTCGCAACCTCTCATTCATCCGCCAGCGCCTCGACTTCAAGTTGGTGATGGTGAGCAACCAAGACGGCCTTGGCACCCCCTCGTTCCCCGAGGACACCTTCTGGCCGGTACACAATTTCATCCTTCAGACATTGGAAGGCGAGGGCGTGACGTTCGACGCCATCCACATCGACCGCCACTTCCCCGAGGACAACCATCCCGGACGCAAGCCCGGCACGGCGATGCTTACGGAGTACATGGACAATCCCGCCTACGACCTTGCCGGGAGCTATGTGATTGGCGACCGCGAGAACGACCGGCAGTTGGCCACCAACCTTGGTTGCCGCTCCCTGATCTTAGGCGACCCGGGCGTGACATGGGACAGCATCGCCGAGACCCTCTTTGCCGGCGAGCGCCGTGCCAGCGTACGCCGCACGACGAAGGAGACCGACATCGAGGTGGAGCTCCTGGTGGACGGCACCGGCCGCTGTGACATCTCCACCGGCTTGGGCTTCTTCGACCACATGCTCGAACAGATAGGCAAGCATGGCATGATGGACTTGAAGGTGCATGTGCGTGGCGACCTCCATGTTGACGAGCACCACACGATAGAAGACACCGCCATCGCCCTTGGCGAATGCCTTCGCCGCGCCCTTGGCGACAAGCGTGGCATAGAGCGCTATGGCTACTGCCTTCCTATGGACGACTGCTTGGCGAGCGTTTGCCTCGACTTCGGCGGGCGCCCCTGGCTGGTGTGGGATGCCGAGTTCCACCGCGAGCACATCGGCGACATGCCCACGGAGATGTTCCTGCATTTCTTCAAGAGCCTGAGCGACGCCGCTTTGATGAACCTGAACATCAAGGCGGAGGGAACCAACGAGCACCACAAGATTGAGGGTATCTTCAAGGCCCTTGCCCGTGCGCTGAAGATGGCCGTCCGCCGCGACATCTACCACTACGAACTACCCTCCACGAAGGGTGTGCTTTGACGTCACACCCTTTTCACCACCACCTTTGACCGTGTGGGGTCCACCCTGTCCACCCTCACCTGCGTGCGTATCCGGTCGTTGAGGGCCTCCACATGGCTGATGACCCCCACCCTTCTTCCACCAATCTGGTGGAGGTGCTCGAGTGTGTCCATGACGGTGTTGAGGCATCCCTCGTCGAGAGACCCGAAACCCTCGTCGATGAAGAGCGTGTCAACGCTCGACTGGTGGGTGTTGAGCTTTGCCAATGCCAATGCAAGTGAAAGCGACACCATGAAACTCTCGCCACCGGAGAGCACTTTGGAGAACTGCGGCGACTGACTGCTGAACTTGTCCTTGACGAGGATGGCAAGCGACCCCGGTTCACAGACCAGTTGATACCTGTCCGAGAAAGCTTTCAAGTAGTTGTTGGCATGGTTGAGGAGGTGATTGAGGATGAAGCTTTGCGCCACCCTGCTGAAGCGCGAGCCGTCGCTGCTCCCAAATTCATCGTCCATCCTCTTCCATCGGTCCCACTCCTTGAGAGCCTGTTCGCATTCTTCGATGGCCTTCTCATACTTATTACGGTTTTCCAAGTCGAACTGTAGTTCCCTTTGCAGTTTTCCAACTTCCATGAGTTGCTGTTCCCTGTTTTGGCTCAGTTCCACCATCTTCTCCGCAAGCCACTCTTCCGTCTGCTCGTCAGTCATTTGAGGTTTGGAGTCCATCAGTTGCTCCTGCTGCTTTCGGAGCATCCCCAAGGCCCCCTTCTCTCGTGTGAGTGCGGCCTCCGTCTCCTGATGTCGTCTTCTCATTCGTTCCATGCCCTCCTTGTCATATTGCATCAGGACGGTGAGACGGTCGCGGTCGATGCCTTGATGGGTGCTGAGGAAAGCCTCGATGTCGCGCTCCTTGTTTTCCCTCTCCGTCTCCTTGGCCTCCAAGGCCGCCATCCACGATGCCACCTGTGTCGTGAAGGCACTCCACTTTTGCGCCAATTCGTTGTCAGTTTTGAACTTTTCAGGTTCCTCGTCGCCCGTGATGCTCCATCCAGGCACACTCTTGGCCATGGCCTCCCTTTCCCCTGCCAGGTTTTCCACGACAACCCTTCTTGCAGCAATGACCTTCTCCAACTTGTCCTTCTTTTTCTTCTCCCCCTGATACTTGTCGGCATCCCCCTTCAGTCGTAGGATGAAAGCCTTGTGGTCGGCTTTCCACTCCTCCTCCCATCCGTTGTAAGTGATGGTCTGCCTCAGTTCTGCGAGTGTTTCCGCGATGCTGTTCTTGAGTTCCTCCACCTGCTTGGCGGCAGCATCCCTGACGGTGCGCAGCTTCTCCAAGCCCGCCTTGGCCACCTGTGTCGCCACCCTGGTGTCGGCATGCGCCTTTGAGAGTTTTTTCGCCACCTTTCTCAGTGCATCCAAATTCTTCTCCTCTGCCTCCACGACAGCCATCCGTTCCCTCACCTTTTTGATTTCAAGCAGCACTTCCTGTTGCAAATCGCCCACCAGTGAAAGTTGCTGCTCATGGGTCATAACATCGGGCATACTTGCAGGAGCCAACCTTTGCAAAGCCTCCCTGGTGACGGCATCGTGCTTGTTGAATTCCATCCGGGCATTCTCCACAGCCTTTTTGGCAGTGGGCACATTCTTCTCCGCCTTTTTAGCCATCTGCCTGGCTGCGAGCAATTTTGTCTTTGCATCTTCAAGCTTTGCACGGCAGTCGTCGAGTGCATCCCTCAAGGGTTTGATATACGTGTCATAGTCCGGGTCAGCCACATGGTCGTGCTCCACCACCTGCATGCACAGCGGACAAGTCTGTCCCTTTGTGAGCGTCGCCCGCTTGGCTTTGAAACTCTTGTCCAAGGAGTCGTGCCATTGGTCGAAGACGATTTGTGCGCGGTCGAATAGTTTGCTTGCCAATTCTTCCTCCTGTTTGAGTTTTGGCTCCTCGCTCCTGTAATGCTCCCACTCCTCCATCAACTGTTTGTAGTCGTTTTCCGCCTTGTCGAGCTGTTGTCTCTTGACGGCCACGAGATTGATGTCGGCGGCGGTTTTGACGAGCAGTTCCTTCCTTTCCTGCAAGTTGTTGTATTTTTCCTGCAACCCAGCCTTGTCAAGTTTCTGCAGTCGTTGGGCAGCCTCCTCCACCTCCTTGTTCTTCTGCTCCACCTCGGCCGAAGCATTCTTCTCGTCCTCTTCCTTTTGGGTCACCGTCTTTTCTGCAAGAGGCAGTTTCCCGTCGGTTTCTTCCACAAGTTTGCTCTTCTGCTCCAACAGTTTCTCGTTGTCCTCCACCTGTTGAAGCCTGACGATGACAGTTCCGGCATTGTCGAGCATGTCGGCGTCGCCCTCCCTGCCTTGCAGCCACTGCCCTATCAGGCGAAGGCTGTCCTCGTCCCCTGCAAGCCTTTGCTCCAAGCATGATGCCGCCACTGTCAGCCTTGCGTGTTGTGCGGCCATGGCTCCCTCCTCGTCCTTCAACAGCTGAAGTTTTCTTTTCGCCTTTTCAGCATCCGCCATCCATGCCCTTGGCTCAGCCGTGAGGTCGTAGTCGGCGATGTCGCCCGTCTCCCGCAGGTAATCCTCCCCTTGCATGGTTTCTTCTATCCGCCTCACCATCGCTGTCTTTTGCTCAATGTCGCCAATCATCTGCTTGCAATCATCGAGCCATTGCTTTTTAGCCTTCAAATCATCGAGCATCCTCCCATCGGTGGCAACCTGTTCCTCCATTCTCGCTTTTTGCGCCTCCTTTTCCACCCTTTGCTCCTCAGTGAGGAGGGTGATGTCGGCCACCAGTTGCTTGCGATGTTCGTATTCCGACTGTTTTTGGCTTTTGATTTCAAAAATCTTCTTCCCCAATTCGGAATACAACCCTGTCTGCGTGAGTTTCTCCAAGATGGCCGACTTGTCCTTCCCCGTGGATTGCAGGAACTTGGTGAACTCCCCCTGGGCAAGCATGGTTGTCCGGCAGAACTCGTCGAAGTTGAGGCCCACGACCTTCACCACCTCGGCAAGAGCCTTGCTTTTTTCTTCCACATGTCCGGTGTTGAGGTTGGTGAGCGAGTTGACGGGGTTGTCGAGTTTTCCGTCGGGTCTTCCATATTTCCTTCTGATGGTCCACTTCGCCAAGTAGTTGACCTCATCAGCTTCGAAATACAGTTCCGCCCAGCCCTCAGCCGTTCCCCTTCTGAGGAGCTGCCCCTTGTGGTTGAGTGGAATGAGATTTTTGGCAAGTTCGTATCCCTTTTGCGACACGTCCTTCCCCTTTTTGGCATTGTAGTAGTCGGTGAGCCTGACATTTTTCTCCGCCGCCTCGCTGAAACGTGGTGTGTCGTTGTAAAGCGCGAGGCAGATGGCGTCGAGGATGGTTGTCTTCCCCGCCCCCGTGGCTCCGGTGATGAGAAAGAGCGGTTCGTCGCGCAACACCTCTCCCTGAAAATCCACCTCGGCATCCTCTATCGAGGCCAAGTTGTGAATGCGTATTTTCTTTATTTTCATCTTGCTTTCTCCTCTTCAATAATGTCCATGGTTTGCTGCAACATGGTGATGTAATCATCGGGTTGAAGACCCTTTCCCTCAAGGTATCTCCTTGCCACCTCGATGGGGGTCATGGCCTTGAATTCGTCGGGTGTGACATCAATGAGCTGTCGCCGGGCAGTGCTGTCCCTCTCATCGATGAGTTGGAAGGTGCAGAACCTGCACTTTTTCCCTTCCGCCGCCTTTATCGCCCGCTCATTGCAGTCAACGGGCAGTCCGTTGGCAGTTCTGACATGCAACTGTATGTATGCCGTCTCCTCATCGTCAAGTTGCCTAAGGGTCTCTATGGCCTCCTCGAAAGGTACAGCCTCCTTGGGGATGGTCCGCACGTGCCTCAGGGGGTGAATGGCAACGCTCCTCAAAACGGGGTTCTCCCCATGGCTGATGTCGGCAATGGTGACGGAATGCTCATACTCCTCCCTGAAGGTGATGGGAAGGGGCGAACCGCAATATCTCGCCTTGTTGCTGCCCTGCGTGACGGTGCGTGGCTGGTGGATGTGCCCCAAGGCGGCATAGTCGTAGCCTTTCGTCAACGTGCTGATGTCGTCGAACTCCATCCCCCCCACGTCGTAAGGCGTGGCATCGCCCACCTTCTCTGCCACCGCGAGGTGAGCCATCAGCACGACAGGCTTTTGCTGGGTGTTGAGTTGTCCCACCCTCTCCATGAGTGTCTTGAAGAAAGCCGTCTGCCTGTCAGTTTCGCCGTCAGGTGCAGGTGGGAAATTCTGCTTGAACACGTGTGGCACGGCCACCACCCACCCTTTGTCGCCAATGGGCAGGATGTGCCTGTCCAAGTCCACGCCTTCCGGGGTTCTGGCGAGCGTTCCCACAACATGCACTTTGAAATGTCCCCAGAGGGAGCGGTCCACCTCCAACCGCGAGGCACTGTCGTGGTTGCCGGCAGTGACGACGATGGTCATCTGCGGACATGCCTGATGGAGGGCGAGCATGGCCTCCGTGTACATGGTCTGTGTGGAAATGGCCGGCACCGACGAGTGATAGACGTCGCCCGAGACCAGCAATGCATCGGGCTTCTCACTTTCCACGATGTGTTGCAATTGGCGGAAGAAGTCCTCAAACTCATCTTGGCGGTGATAGTTGTAATGCTCATGACCAAGATGCCAGTCGCTTGTATGAAGTATTTTCATAATATATGGAGATTATCTGCCACAAAAATACAAATTTTCTTTCATACCACCACAAGGATATTCAGAAAAATGACTATATTTGCATACCCTATAGGAACTATGGCATCTATAGGGACTATAGGAACTATAGGAACCATCCCCTCAAAAACCGCACCATGCTTAGAAAAATCCTGCTCCCCCTCCAGCCCACCACCCGCTTGAAGCTGCTCACCATCCTGCTGCCAAGCATTCTCATCGCCGCCTCCACCCCTGTCATGGCCCAGCACCACGACTGGGAGGACCATGGAGTGCTGCAAATCAACCGCGAGGCTCCCCGCGCCGCCTTCTTCGGCTACCACGAGCATCCCGGCGACCGTCAGCAGTCGCTCGACGGCGAGTGGAAATTCCACTGGACGAAGACCCCCTCTGAGCAACCCTCCGGCTTCGAGCGCACCGACTTCGACGACAGCGGCTGGGAGACATTCCCCGTGCCAGGCGACTGGGAGATGCTCGGTCACGGCACACCCATCTACAGCAGCAGCGGCTACACGTTCAAAATCGACCCGCCACGGGTGATGGGCGAGCCAAAGAAAAGCTACACCGCCTTCGTGGAGCGCAACCCCACGGGCGTGTATCGACGGCATTTCCAGGTGCCCGCCTCGTGGTCGGACTGCGACATACACCTGCGCTTCGGTGCCGTAAGCAGCGCATTTTATGTATGGGTGAACGGTCGTCTGGCCGGCTACAGCCAGGGGAGCATGGAACCTTCCGAGTTTCCCATCACCCACCTTCTCACACCCGGAGGCGACAACCTACTCACCGTCGAGGTGCTGAAATACAGCGACGGCAGTTACTTGGAAGACCAGGACATGTGGCGGTTGGCCGGCATCCACCGCAGCGTGACGCTCTTCGCCACTCCCGCCCTGCGCATCCGCGACATCGGCGTGCGCACCATCATCGACTTGGAGCACGACCGCGCCCGCCTCGTGATACACCCTGAGTTGGAAGCCACCCGGGGCCATCGCGGCGAGGGCTGCCACATCGAGGCCCGCCTGACCGACGAGGACGGCGCACAGGTGCTCGACAGCGTGTTGGTGGCCGACGCCGCCACGATGCTCAACGTGGACCACAAGGCCGCCATCATGAACGACCGCACGCCTCAGCGCGGCTACGCCAAATGGGGATGGATGGAGGCCGACGTGGCACATCCGCAATGGTGGAGCGCCGAGCACCCCCACCTCTACACCCTCCACCTGACACTTGTGGACTCCCTCGGCCACGTGTTGGAGCAAGCCACGCAGCGCGTGGGGTTCCGCTCCATCGAGATACGCCAAGGGCAGTTGCTCGTCAACGGCATCGCCACCCGCCTGCGCGGCGTCAACCGCCACGAGATGGACCCCGTCACCGGCCACGTGATGAGCGAGAGCCGGATGCTTCAGGACATCCTTCTGATGAAACGCGCCAACATCAACGCCGTGCGCACCTGCCACTATCCCAACACCGAGCGATGGTACGAGTTGTGCGACAGCATCGGTCTCTACGTGATGGACGAGGCCGATGTGGAGGAACACGGCCTGCGAGGGCAGCTGGCAAGCGACCCCACGTGGTCCTCCGCCTGGCTCGACCGCATGCAACGCCTCGTCATCCGCGACCGCAACCACCCCTGCGTGGTGATGTGGAGCCTCGGCAACGAGGCCGGATGGGGTCCCAACTTCGCCTTGACCGCCGCCTGGGCACATGAATACGACCCCACACGCCCCATCCATTACGAGGGAGCCCAAGGCACCGGTGCCGAGGCCTGGGGCCGCCGTGGCGACCCCTCCTACGTGGATGTCATCTCGCGTTTCTATCCCCGAACACAAGACGAATACCTGAACCCCGGCGTGAAGGACAACAACATGGAACGCCCGGAGAACGCCCGCTGGGAGCGGCTGTTGAGCATCGCAAGGGACAGCAGCGACAACCGTCCGGTGCTCACCAGCGAATACGCCCACGCCATGGGCAACGCCCTTGGCAACTTCCGCGAATACTGGGATGAGATCTACAGCCACCCCCGCATGCTTGGCGGCTTCATCTGGGAATGGGCCGACGAGGGCATCTTCGTCCAACGGGGCGGCAAGCAGATGGTGGCCTACGGTGGTGACTTCGGCGATGCTCCCAACCTGAAAGCCTTCTGCCTGAAAGGCATCGTGGACAGCGACCGACATCCCACCCCCAAGTATGAAGAAGTGAAAACTGTCTATTCGCCCGTGCAATTCAACTTCCACGACGGCCTCGTCACCCCCGTGCTTCGCGACGAGCATTGCCGCTTGGAGGACTATGTGATAGAGGAGACACGTCACGACGGTCTGGTGGACGTGCGCGTGACGCTCCGCCACGACACCCGCTGGGCGAAGGCCGGCCACGAGGTGTGCCGCCAGCAATTCATATCCGACAATTCGTGGTTCTCCACCGTCGTGGGCAAGCTGCGCAAGCCCCGTCGCCGCACCGTGAGCGATGCCGCCGCCGAACTGACGGCCTGGCATTCCCGTCTGCACACCCATTTCTTCCGCGCCCCGACCGACAACGACAAGGGCTTCGGCAACTGGATTGCCAAGGACTGGAAGACGCAAGAACTGGACCTGATGCGCGACAGCGTCATCCGCCCTCTGCGCATCGAACCGTTGGACGACGGCACCACCCGCGCCACCGCCACCCACGAGAGCCGCACCACCCAGGGGCGCATCGTGACAGAATATGAATTGGTATTGGAGAAAGACGGCAGCATCAACCTCACGGCCACCTTCACGCCGGAGGGAACGCTGCCTCCATTGCCCTGCCTCGGCGCCACGCTGGCACTTCCCAAGTCGCTCACAAACCTGGCCTACTACGGTCGCGGCCCCATGGACAACTACCCCGACCGCCACACCTCGGCGTTGATGGGTCGTTATGAAAGCAAGGTGAAAGACCAATACATACACTACCCCCGTCCGCAGGACAGCGGCAACCACGACGACACCGCCTGGCTGGAGTTGACCGACGCCAAAGGAAAAGGCTGGCGCATCACCAGCACCAGCCAACCCTTCTCATTCACCGCCATCCCCTACAGCGTGGCGCACCTCTACGGCACCTCCCACGACTGCGACTTGGTGGAGGATGGCGAGCATGTCTTCATTCACCTCGATGCCGCCGTGCTGGGCCTTGGCAACAGTTCCTGCGGCCCCGGCGTGCTCAGCCGCTACGCCATCCCGCAACGCCCACACACGCTCCAGGTGAAAATCACAAGTCTTTGACTTGCTTCATTTATAGATGAAATAGTTCACATCCTGACAGTTACAGTGTTTCTTTAGCAAGTCAGCAATGTATTCCGCATTGGCTTTCACATTGGCTTGGTTGCCGTCATAGCCATTGACCAAAATGAGCAGATGCGTTGTCTCGAGGTCGATTTTCGTCCGCTCGTTGTCGCTGGTGGGCGTGCCTACTCCTCCCAACTCGTCACGATAGACAGGCAAGCCCTCGATGTTGAGCACTCCCCTGCCGATGCCCTCGTAGGGTTCGCCGGCCTTTCCGACACCGAGTGTGAGCGTGTCGCCCACGAATTTGTCTGCGTCGAAGCCTCCGATGCTGTATCCGTATGCAATGCTGGCGAGGTTGATGAGGTCAACAAACGTGTTTTTCTGATAGAGCGGCTTCCCTTGGAGCACCCGCCTGATAAGGGCCTCCGCAGACGGTCTGTATCTGGAAGGATCCTTGCCACACTTTTTATAGACACGCCGTGTAGCCTCGATGCCAGGGATTTGCTTCAGCGTCTCCGTGGTGAGTTCCTCGCGAAACTTTTTGCACATGGCATCTATTTCCTCCCACAATGGCTGGCAGAAAAGAGAGTTCTGGCACCGCGCTTCCACAGCAGCCCCCACGAAACACTCACAAACATTCAAAATCTCACCTGAAACTTTTATATTCATTTTTGCAGATTATTTATAATCGTGTCAATAGGAACTATTGAAACTATAGGAACTATAGTAACTATAGAAACTATACAAAGTCTCTATATCTTTATCATCTCCAGGAACTGCTGCTCTGAGACGATTTCTATTCCTAATTTTTGTGCTTTTTGGAGTTTTGAGGGTCCCATGTTGTCGCCGGCGAGGATGAAAGACGTCTTGCTGCTGATGGAACCGACATTTTTCCCTCCATTTCGCTCGATGATTTCCTTGTATTCCTCGCGGCTGTGCTGCTGGAACACCCCGCTGATGACGATGCTCTTGCCAGCGAGAGCACCGCCGCCCTCTTGCATCTGCTCCTCGGCGATGGCCATGGTGAGCCCGTAGCCCTTCAGTCGCTCGACAATCCTCCTGTTTTCGGGGTTGTGGAAATAGCCCACCACACTCTTTGCGATGACCTCTCCCACCCCTTCGATTTGCATGAGTTCATCGAGGGTGGCATTCTCCAAGGCGTCGATGTTCTTGAAATGCCTTGCAAGCATCTTCGCGGAGGTCTCCCCGACGAAACGTATTCCAAGCGCGAAGACAACCCGCTCGAAAGGCACGCTCCTTGACTGCTGGATGCTGTTGACGATTTTCAGAGCCGACTTCTGTCTTGAGCCGTCTCCGTTGATGTCGTCCACCCTGATGTCATACAAGTCAGCCACATTGTGCACGAGTCCCTGTCTGAAATAGTCGTCGATGGTCTCCGGCCCAAGCGACTCGATGTTCATGGCCTTCCTTGCAATGAAATGCTCTATTCTCCCCTTGATTTGCGGCGGACATCCAGTGTCGTTGGGGCAATAGTGCGCCGCCTCTCCCTCCACCCGGACGAGCGGTGTGCCACATTCCGGACAATGGGTGGCAAAGCAAACCGGCTGTGCACCGGGCTCCCGCCTTTCCGTATCCACCCCCACGATTTTCGGGATGATTTCACCACCTTTTTCCACGAAGACATAGTCACCGATATGGAGGTCGAAAGAGCGGATGAAGTCCTCGTTGTTGAGCGTGGCCCTCTTCACCGTTGTTCCGGCAAGCAGCACAGGGTCCATGTTGGCCACGGGCGTGACGGCCCCCGTCCTTCCCACTTGGTAGGTGACCTCCCTCAGCCTGGTGCACTCCCTCTCGGCCTTGTACTTGAATGCGATGGCCCAGCGTGGGCTCTTGGCAGTGAATCCCAACGCACGTTGCTGTCTCAACGAATTGACTTTCAACACGATGCCATCGGTGGCCACTGGCAGGTTTCTTCGCTCCTTGTCCCAATAGGCGATGTATTCAAGCACCTCCTGCAGGCTATGCACCTTTTTCATTCCTTGGCTCACCTTGAACCCCCATTTCCCGGCCACCTGAAGGTTTTCATAATGTCCGTCGCATGGCAGTGTCTCTCCGAGGAGGTAATAGAGGTATGCGTCGAGCTGCCTTTTGGCAACAAGTTCCGACTTGAGGTTTTTCAGCGTTCCGCTGGCGGCGTTTCTCGGGTTGGCGAAGAGCGTCTCCCCCGCTTCCCCCCTGATTTCAAAGTTTCTTGGTATGGGCGGCGTCTCGTCGAACAGTCCGATGCCATTTTTCTGCTGCTCCTCCCATGCCGGTAGCACGAGGGGGATGGAACGGATGGTCTTGACATTTCCCGTGACATCGTCACCCTGTACGCCGTCGCCTCTCGTCACACCTCTGACCAGTCTTCCCTCCTCGTATGTGAGCGATATGGAGAGACCGTCGTATTTGAGTTCGCAGCACACCTCGAAAGGTTCGCCCGCAAGCCCCTTTGAGACACTGGCATACCATTCTCCCACTTCCTGCTCGCTGTAGGTGTTGGCAAGGGAGAGCATGGGATAGCGGTGGGCCACCTGTGTGAACTCCTGGCTGATGTCACTTCCCACCCGCTGTGTGGGCGAGTTGGGGTCGGCCATCTCCGGATGCTTGGCTTCGAGGTCCTGCAGCTGGTGCATCATGAGGTCGAACTCCTGGTCGGAGATGAGGGGCTGGTTGAGCACGTAGTAGCGGTGGTTGTGCTCGTGAAGCTCCTTTCGGAGCTGGAGGATTTTTTGTTGTTCCTGGGTCATTGTTTTGGAGGTTTTGGAGGAGCGGCGGCAGAGCCGCCACCTGCGGAGAACATTTTTGGCGGGGGGATGGACTAAATGTCGTTGCCGGTGTATAGCTGGTAGTATTTTCCTTGCAAGGCGAGCAGCTCGTCATGTGTGCCCTTCTCGATGATGCGCCCTTTTTCAAGGACGATGATGCAGTCGGAGTTTCTGACGGTGGAGAGCCGGTGGGCGATGACGAACGTGGTCCTTCCCTTCATGAGCGAGTCCATTCCTTTCTGCACGAGCTGCTCCGTCCTGGTGTCGATGGATGAAGTGGCCTCGTCGAGGATGAGCACGGGCGGGTCGGCGATGGCGGTCCTTGCAATGGAAAGCAGTTGTCGCTCTCCTTGGCTGAGGTTCGAGGCCGTCCCGTTGATGACAGTGAGGTAGCCATTGGAGAGGCGCCTGATAAAGTCGTCAGCCCCCACGAGTTTTGCTGCCTCGATGCACTCCTGGTCGGTGGCGTCGAGTCTCCCATACCTGATATTGTCTATGACAGTGCCGGTGAAGAGTTGCGTTTCCTGCAACACCATTCCAAGACTTTTTCTGAGGTGGCTTTTGCCGATGTCGTTGATGTTGATGCCGTCGTATTGTATCTTCCCGTCCTGTATGTCGTAGAAGCGGTTGATGAGGTTGGTGATGGTGGTTTTTCCGGCGCCAGTGCCTCCGACGAAGGCAATCTTCTGCTCGGGCATGGCGTCGATGACGATGTCATACAGCACCTGCTTCTCCGGCACATAGCCGAAGTCCACCATGTCGAAGCGCACGCCGCCCTCCACCTTGGTGAGCATGCCGTCGGGACTTTTCCACGCCCATGTTCCGGTTCGCTCGTTGGCGACACTCATCGCTCCGTCGGGCATTTCCTTCGCGTTGACCATCACCATCTCCCCATTGTCGGTTTCCGGTTCCTGGTCGAGGAGTTGGAAGACCCTTTCGGCTCCGGCCGATGCATTGAGCACGCTGTTGATTTGCTGGCTGATTTGTGCGATGGGTTGCGTGAAGTTCTTGTTGAGGGTGAGGAAGGCGACGAGCGTTCCTATGGTGAGCGGTGTTGAGGGTTGGATGGCGATGGCCGCTCCGATGACGGCGATAAGCACGTAACCGAGGTTTCCGAGGTTCCCGTTGACGGGCATGACGATGTTGGCAATCCTGTTGGCGTTATTTGCGCTATTGCGGAGCTGCTCGTTGATGCCCGCAAACCTGGAAATGGCCTTTTGCTCGTAGCAGAACACCTTGACGACCTTCTGCCCTGTGAGCATCTCCTCAATGAAGCCGTTGACGTTGGCAAGGTTTTGCTGCTGCGCCACGAAATGCTTTCTCGACATCTTTCCGAGGTATGTTGTGGCGCGTACCATGACGATGGCCATGACGATGGAGACGCAGGTGAGCGGGATGCTCAGCACCACCATGCTTGCGAAGGTGATGGCGAGGGTGATGAGGGAACTGAAAGCCGACGGCAAGCTGGATGAGAGCACCTGTCGCAGGCTGTCCACATCGTTGGTGTATGTTGACATGACATCCCCATGGGCGTGTGTGTCGAAATACTTGATGGGGAGTGTCTGCATGTGCTTGAACATGTTCTTCCTGAGCCTGAGCATGGTGCCCTGGCTGATGCTGATCATGATGCGGTTGTATGTGTAAGCGCATACAACGCCCACGACGAGCACGGCGGCGAGTTTGAGCAGCGCCACGGCCAATGGGGAGAAGTCGGGGTTGTCCACTCCCTGCAGCGGCTTGATGTAGTCATCAATGAGCGTTTTGGTGAAGAGCGTTGACATCAGCGTGGCGCACGACGAAACGATGATGCAGGCGAAGACGACGATGAAGGAGAACTTGTATTCTTCCATCACCAGTTTGAAAAGCCTCAGGAGTGTAGCCTTTCGGTCCTTTGCCTTCTCGTTTTGTGAATACACCTCTCCCGGGTGGGTCCGCATTCCCATTTTCATGACTTTTTGGCTTTATGTTTGTTGCTGTTCTTTGCCCGCCGCTTGTTCTGCGGTTCGTCGAAGTCCCCACCGTCCTCGTTCTGGATGGTGTAAATCTCACGGTAGATGGCGTTGCTTCGCAAGAGGTTGTCGTGCGTGTCGAAGCCGCTGACCTTTCCCTTGTCGAGAACGAGGATGCGGTCGCATTCCCTGACGCTTGAGATGCGCTGTGCGATGATGATCTTTGTCACATTCGGGATGTCCTCCCTGAAGGCCCTTTGAATGGCAGCATCGGTTGCCGTGTCGCAAGCGCTGGTGCTGTCGTCGAGAACCAGCACCCGTGGTTTCTTGAGGAGCGCCCTTGCTATGCAGAGCCTCTGCTTCTGTCCTCCCGAGACGTTGGTTCCTCCCTGTTCGATGTGGGTGTCGTACCCATCCGGCATCTGTTCGATGAACTCGTCGGCGCATGCCATCCTGCAGGCTTCCCTGCACTCCTCCTCCGTGGCGTCTGCATTTCCCCATCGGAGGTTGTCGAGGATGGTTCCCGAGAAGAGCGTGTTTTTCTGCAACACGACAGCCACGGCATTTCGTAGCGTTTGCAAGTCGTATTGCCTGACGTCCTTGCCGCCCACCATGACATTTCCCTTGGAGACATCATACAGGCGACTGACAAGGTTGACGAGCGACGACTTTCCACTACCCGTACCACCAATGACGCCGATGGTCTCCCCCGACTTGACATGGAATGAGATGTTCTGGATGGCGTACTCTCCACTCCCTCCCTTGTAAGAGAAGAACACATGGTTGAAATCGACGTTTCCGTTTTCCACTTCCATGGCCGGGTGCTTGGGGTTGCAGATGTCGGCCTTCTCGTTGATGACCTCCGCCACCCTCTGTCCGCTTGCCGCACTCTGCGTGAGCATGACAAAAATCATGCTGAGCATCATGAGCGACATGAGGATGCTCATGACGTAGGTGAAGAGCGAGGTGATTTCACCCGTGGTGAGCGTCCCTCCGACAACGAACTGCGCTCCAAACCACGAAATGGCTATGATGCAGGCATATACGACGAGGTTCATGACAGGGTGGTTGAGTGCCATGAGACCTTCCGTCTTGACATACAGTTTGTAGAGAGCCTCTGCCGCTGCGAGGAACTTGTGGTTCTCGTATTCCTCCCTGACGAAAGCTTTGACAACCCTTATCCCCGAGATGTTTTCCTGCACGCTCTTGTTGAGTTCGTCGTATCGCTCGAAGACCATTTTGAACAATCCCGACACCTTGCTGATGAGCAGGTAGAGGAAAATCGACAAGATGACCAAGGCAATGATGAAGATGACACTCATCCTTGCATCGATGACAAAGCACATGCAAATGCTGAAAAGCATTCGCAGAGGTGCCCTGACAGTAATCCTGAGCAGTTGCTGGAAGGCGCTTTGCAAGTTGGAGACATCCGTGGTCATCCTGGTGACAAGTCCCGAGGTGCTGAACTTGTCAATGTCGGAGAAGGAGAACGTCTGTATGTTGGTGTACATGGCCTCCCTGAGGTTGGCGGCGAAGCCGGTCGATGCGTAGGCGGAGAATTGTCCGGCCTTGATGCCGAAATAGAGGCTCAGGAAAGCCATGGCGAGCATGGTGCCTCCGAAGAGATAGACGTTTTGCATGTCGCCGGCGTTGATGCCCAAGTCGATGAGTTTGGCCGTGATGTACGGTATGAGCACGTCTATGACCACCTCAAGGGAGGTGAAGACGGGCGTCAAGACCGTCTCCCTTCGATACTGCTTGATTTGTGCACAACGCTTGTCAGAAAGTCCATTTTGCCGCGATGGTGGGGATGGCGTGAAACTTGTCGTTTCTCCCCTTGTCGTCGAAGACGAAATTGTTGCTGATTTCCACCTCCGTTCCCAAGCTGAGGTTGATGTCCTTGCACCCCTTCAGCGCATTGACGTTGAACCACAGCTGCGGCTCCGAGATGGTAATCCAGTTGCCTCGCACGCTGCGGTCGTACCAACAATCGATGAAGCCCAAGAACGAAAACATCCTCTGTGAGAAATGCACGCCCCATATTGCAGTGGCCTGGAAGCCGCTGTAGGGCCTGTTCCAAGGGTTCTGCCCCTTGAAATAGTATTTGTACATGGCCTGCAAGGACAGCGTCTTGGAATAGTCGGCAGAGGCGATGTTCCAAGCCGGTCCGGCAAGGAAGGCGTGCTGGTATCGTGTTGACATATTGGTAAATTTGCTGGATGTCGAACCTCCATTGTATTCCACGTGTGCCGCCCACTGCTTGTTGCTTGTGATGTTCACTTCCCTTGCAACCTCCCAGTATGCTCCCGCCACTCCGTCGTGCAGATAGTCGAGATCGACAAAGAAGAAGGTGCTTCCCCATTTGTCGGGCTTGAAAAGTTCCACCGTGGTTGTAAAACTTGGTCTTCCTTGCAGGTCGTCTTCAATGACCTTTCCCAAGTCATAATGCATTTGAATGTTCTGTGCACTGGCTCCCGTCAGCAAGAACGCGAAGCATAAAAAAAATAACTTTCTCATGAATTGATAGAGTGTATAAAATTAGTGAGTGAGTTTCATTCCCTCCTTGATGTCGGCGAGTGTGATTTCAACAAGTTGGTCGTCGGAGACATTTTTCATCTGCGAGACCCTGTCGGCCTGGCACTGAATGGCTTTCTCGAAAACGTTTCTCACATAACGGGCGTTGCCAAAATTGCGGCTTTTGTTCTTCACCACGTATTCGAGTTCGTTCTTCATGTATTGTGCGGCCTCCTTCGTGATGGTGTACTCGTTTTTCTTGAGGTACAGGCGGAAGATGTCGAACAGTTCGGCTGGTGTGTAGTCGGGGAAATTGATGTACTTGTTGAACCTGGACTGGAGGCCCGGGTTGGACTCGATGAAATGCTTCATCTCGTTGGTGTATCCGGCAACGATGACGACGAGGCGGTCTCTGTCGTCCTCCATCCTCTTGAGCAATGTTGCCACAGCCTCGGCTCCATAGTCGCTCCCCTTGTCGTTTTGCGTGATGGCGTATGCCTCGTCGATGAAGAGCACGCCATTGAGCGCGGAGTCGCAAATTTGGTTCACCCTTGGCGCCGTCTGACCCACATACTCACCAATCAGCCCCGACCTGTCCGTCTCCACGAGGTGTCCCTTTTTCAGGATGCCGAGGTCTTTGTATATTCTCGCCACAATTCTTGCCACGGTGGTCTTTCCCGTTCCGGGGCTTCCCGTGAAAACGAGGTGATAAGACAACTTGGGGGTCTTCAGCCCCTTCTTCTCCCTCATTTTCTGCACCTTGACGAAATTGGCGAGCGATTTCACCTCCTCTTTCACGGATGTGAGGCCAACGAGTTCCTCAAGCTCCTTGTAGGGGTCTCCCTCAAGAGGCTTGTTCACCACGACGCTGTCCTCGTTGCCTGCTCCCTCCGAGCGGTAATCCTTGTTTTCAAACTTGTATTTTCTTCCACTTTCGTCGCTGCCTTGGTTGTCCATCACCAACTGCTTTCCGGTGTCGTCATCTTCAGCAAGTTCTGCCACAATGGTGATTAATCCCATACAGACGAAGACCGCCGCCACACAGCAGACGATGATGGTCACTTGCTTGTTCGTGAAAAAATTTGCCATTTTGTTCAGTTGTTGTCATGTTGTTTGTAAATGAATGCTGCGTAGGCAGCAAGGGGGGCGAGCAGGCAGGCCATGTCGCCGTTGTCGTATGTTCCCGGCAGGAAGCCAAATGCCTGCATGGCCTCCGCCCCCGCCCCGATGAGCGGTATGACGGCTACTGCCAGGAGCCTTGTTTTTGCAGGTTGCCCCATGAGCAGTGCGTGGATGAGCAGCACGTATGCCGCAGCCCACAAGCCATTGGGGAGGCAATAGACGACAAATTCCGGCATCCTTGCCCCGGCCACCTCCTCCCTCCATCGCATCACCGCATCTTCCAGTCCCATGAGGCGCACAAGTTGGAAGAGCACCAAGGTCGTGGGTCTGAAAAGGAGGTATGTCAGCCCTCCGATGAGCAGCATGAGCACACTTGCGGCTATCTGCATGCCCCTTGCCATGGTCACACCTCCATCATGAGGCCGTCGTGTGCCAGACACACTTTTGGCGGCAGTGTCTCCGTCGTGTCGGCGTGCAGCCCAATGCCATGCGACATGTGGATGACGACTGTGCGCTCTGCACCCACCCTTGATGCGAAAGCCACCGCCTCCTCCAAGGTCTGGTGCGAGTGGTGCTGCTTATTTTTTCTCAACGCGTTGACCACGAGTGTCTCCACGCCCTCCAAGTAAGGCATTTCCGCCTCATCGATGGTTTTCATGTCGGTGATGTATGCCAGTTTGCCTATTCTGAAGGCGAGTATGGGCAGTTTGCCGTGCATCACCAGGAACGGGAGAATGGTGATGTCGCCCACCTGCAGCGGCTCGTGGGGTTTGATGGCTTGCAGGTTGAGCAGTGGCACACCCGGGTAGAGGTGCTCCCCGAAGCAATAAGGCATGGTGGTGTGTAGCGCCTTGGCCGTCCGTTCGTCGGCATAGACATTGATGGGGCCGAAGACGCAAAAAGGCCGGATGTCGTCGATGCCGGCCACATGGTCGTAGTGTATGTGTGTGAGCAGCACGGCATCGATGCGCTGGAAGTCGAAGGGCATGATTTGCTGTCTGAAGTCGGGACCGCAGTCTATGAGCACCCGGGTGGTATTTGTCTCTATGAGTGCCGACGAGCGCAACCTGTTGTCGCGGGGGTCGTCGCTCCTGCACACTTCGCAGCGGCAGCCCACGCTGGGAACTCCCCCCGAGGTGCCTGAGCCGAGGATGGTGATTCTCATAGGCAGGTGATGTTAGACGATGTTGACCTCCGTGTATATTTTGATGCCGAACTTTCCCAGGACGTCTTCCCTGATGGCCTCACACAGTTTGAGCACCTCCTGACCGGAGGCTCCTCCCTTGTTGACGAGCACAAGGGCCTGCTTGTCGTGCACACCCGCATTTCCCAATGAGCGCCCCTTCCAGCCGCATTTGTCGATGAGCCATCCAGCAGGGATTTTCTCGTGGTTCTCGTCCACATAGTAATGCGGCATGTCGGGATATGCCGCCACCAGTTTCAGGTATTGCTCCCTGTCAACAACGGGGTTGACAAAGAAACTGCCGGCATTTCCCGTCACCTTGGGGTCGGGCAACTTTTCGTTCCTGATGTCGATGACAGCCTCCCGGAGTTGCCTTGCCGTGGGGTTTTCCACTCCCTTTGCATGGAGTTGCTGCTTGATGTTTCCATATTCAAGCGTGGGATTGAAGGTCTCGGAGAGGCGGTAGGTGACAGCAGTGATGAAGAACTGGTTTTTCCAGTCATGCTTGAACCTGCTGTCGCGGTAGGCATATTCGCATTCACTGCGTGGGATGACCACCCTCAGCCCTGTGGACACCTCGATGGCATCGATGCTCCAGATGAGGTCCTTGACCTCCACTCCGTAGGCCCCGATGTTCTGCACGGCGGAGGCCCCCACTTCTCCAGGGATGTGCGAGAGGTTCTCCATGCCATGCCATCCATGGTCGATGCACAGGGCCACGATGTCATCCCACGTCTCCCCGGAACCGCAGGTGAGGTACACGAAGCCGTTGTCGCATTTGCTCTCCACCCCCTTGATGGCCGAGTGGAGCACCGTCCCATCAAAATCCTTGGTTAGCAGAAGGTTGCTTCCCGCCCCGAGGATGAGCAACGGCAAGTCGTTGTCGGTGAGGGAGCAAAGGAACGGCGTCACCTCCTCTTCGTTGTCAAACTCCACGAACCTACGGCATGTCGCGTTGATGCCGAAAGTGTTGTGCTCTATGAGGTTGAAATGCTCGTAGTCTTTCATGTGCTTACTTATTCTACAATTTTCACAAGCATCCACTTTCCATCCATCTGCTTGAAAGTCATCTCTGTCTCGAAGCCGTTGGCGAGCCCCCTGATGATGAAAAGTTTCTGCTTTGAACGCCTGTATTTCTGCCCGTAGATGACATTGTAGATGGTGTCGCTGGGCAGGAAAAATGGTTTGAACTCATCCCATTGCTCGGGATGAAACTCTCCCTCCATCATGGCATAGTCGTCATCGGGGTCTGGCAGCACGGCCTCCACGGGGTCGTGGATGCTCTGCTGCTGGAAGATGGAGTCGGATGCGAAGCGCTCGTAAAAAGCGAGGAATGACTTGTTTTGATTTTGGAACATGGTGTTCCTGTTGATGCCGGTGAGGCGCCACTGCCCGTTGTTCCTGTTGAAGACATGCTGCTCGACGGTCTTTGCCCGAAGCAGGATTTTCTCCACCACCACGCTGTCGATGGTGGTGTCCTTGGGCAACTCGAGCTGGCTCTCGTCGTCGAGGATGAGGGTGTAGAACTCCTGCTCGGAGAAGAATCGCTCCATTTTCCAGTCTTTCTTCTCAATTTTGCTTTGGCTGTCGCCCTCGAAGACCGGCAAAGGGAAATCGACCCTTTCATACTGCAGTTTCTTGTTGGCTGTGAAAAGGAAGAGGAAGTCGTCGAACAGCTCGTCGGCGGCCTTTGGCACGGGGGTGGCGGAGATGAGGCTGTCTCGCGCTGTCTCCGGCACGGTGTCAATCACCACTTGTGGCACGGTGTCCACGATTTCCATGGTGTCCACCACAACAACAGGGGGTTCCACCTCCGGTTTCTTGTCCTTGCAGCCAAGGGTCATGCTTATGACGAAGCATGCCAGGCAGAAAAGAAGGATGGTACTTTTTCTCATATAAATACCGCAAAAGGGATATATTCCGCGCAAAATTACAACTTTATTTCGATATTTTTCCATTATTGCGTGAAAAATATTACCTTTGCATGAATTTTGAAGCGTGTTTTGCTTCAACTCGCACATGTAGTCACGGTGTGGGAGTTTTCCCCACCTTATATTAAATAAATAAAAAAATGCTGTTAGAGAAGATAGAAGCCCTGCTACAGGAAGTGAACGAGCTGACGGCCTCGAATGCAGAGGAATTGGAGGCCCTTCGCCTGAAATATCTCAGCAAGCGTGGCGAGATAGCCTCGCTGATGAACGACTTCCGTACTGTTGCCGCCGACCAGAAGCGCGCGGTGGGTATGAAAATCAACGAATTGAAACAGACGGCCACCGAGCGCATCAACGCATTGCGCGAGGCGCTGGCCGGTGCATCACAGGTGGACGACACGGTGGACTTGACGCGCACCCCCTACCCCATCACACTTGGCACACGTCATCCCATCTCCATCGTGACCAACGAGATTATCGACATCTTCTCCCGCATGGGCTTCACCCTTGCCGACGGCCCGGAGGTGGAGGACGACCTCCATGTGTTCACGAAGATGAACTTTGCCGCCGACCACCCCGCCCGCGACATGCAGGACACGTTCTTCGTGGAGACAAATCCCGACGACGTGGCCAAGAACATCATCCTCCGCAGCCACACCAGTTCCGTGCAGGCCCGTGTGATGGACACCACCCAGCCTCCCATCCGCGTCATCTGCCCTGGAAGGGTGTATCGCAACGAGGCAATCACCGCCCGCGCCCACTGCTTCTTCCACCAGATTGAGGGATTGTATATCGACAAGAACGTGTCGTTCACCGACTTGAAGCAGGTGCTGCTCACCTTCGCCCGCGAGCTCTTCGGTGCCGACACCAAGATTCGCCTTCGTCCCAGTTTCTTCCCCTTCACGGAGCCAAGTGCCGAGATGGACATCTCTTGCTTCATCTGCGGCGGCGAGGGTTGCGGCTTCTGCAAGCACACCGGATGGGTGGAGATTTTGGGTTGCGGAATGGTTGACCCGAACGTTCTTGAACTTTGCGGCATCGACAGCAGCGTTTACAGCGGCTATGCCTTCGGCGTGGGCGTTGAGCGCATCACCAACTTGAAATACCGCGTGAGCGACCTGCGCATGTTCTCCGAGAACGACGTGAGGTTCCTGCGCGAGTTCGAGGCTGCCAACTAAGGCAACGACAGTTATAGAAACATTTTCGGGCGGATGGCAATCATTGCACATCCGCCCGATATTTTGTATGGTCCTTGTTTGTTTTATTTCAGCACCACCTTTTTGCCGTTGATGATGTATATGCCCTTGGTGGGATGCTCCACGGGACGGCCTTGGAGGTCGTAATACACACCGCTTGCTGGTTTGCCGGCGAGGATGGTGTTGATGGCGTCCACATTGTCTTCCAAGACGAGGCATCCGGAAACGTTTTTCTCCATGCGGGCGTCGTCGAGGTAGAAGTATGGCTCGTTGGGGTTGAGGAATGTCTGCTCGCTCTGCACAAGGGCCAATTTCCCGTCTTTAAGGCCAAAGACATAATAGTGTGCGTCGGGAGCCGGGAGTGTCTTGCCGAGCAGGAAGCCGAGGGTGTCCGTAGCGAGGCTCAGTGCGTTGTCCTCTGCGAGAACGTCCTCTTCCCAATCCTTGCCCACCACCATCTTGTTGTCGGCAGCATCCGGGCCGTTGAGTTCGAGGATAATGGGGGTCATTGGGGGTATGACCTTCCCTTCCTGCACCTTCATCCTTTGTATCTGCGACTTGCCAGGGTCCACCTCGTTGGTGACATACCATGCAGTGACACCTTTGGGCAGTGTGATGGAGAAGTCGGCGGCAAAGGGGGCGTACCATTTGCCATTGTCACCCTGGAACGCACCCTTCGGGCCGAAGAAGTTGGTTTCATTGTCCAACGTCTCAAAGGTCCACACGGCAGCATTGCCCTGGCTTTCAATGTCGAGGGAGTTGGCGAAGCCGAACTGCGGTCCGTAGGTTGGGTCTTGCTGCTCTGTGAGGTAGTAGGTTTCTCCAAACCTGAAATGCTCCACGAAACTGTTGACCATGGGCAACATGCTCTCCCTTCCCACCAAGTATTGTTTGGCCAGTTCCTCCATGGTGCCGTAATAAAGCGAGAGGTAACCGTTGACTTTTCCCGTGACGTATGAGGTGAGGTCGCCGGCGTCGAGTGGGAACTTGGGAGCGTTCATATAGAGTTGGTAGCCACCATCCACCTTTTTATAGTAGAGTTTGGTGTCCATCTCGTCCACATAGGTGAGGAAGTTGTCGTAGGTGTATCTCCTCACGGCACCCACAAGGACGGTGGCCATGGTCTTTCCCATGAAGGTGTTGGCCATGTCGATGACGGAGTCCTTGAGTGCAGTGAAGGTGGGCTCATCGATGATGGTGGGAATCATAGCTTTCAATGTAGGTATGACCACATTGACGAGGTCCACATTTTGCGCCCTGAGATTTGTCACGACATCGTCTTCGAAAGCCATCCACGCTACGGTCCCCGGCAGTGATGCTGCCTCCTCCATGGTGGCGTTGGGAGCAAACGAATAACTGCTTTCAAAGTTGGCGACATGCCCGGAGCCTGCATTCTTCAGCCGGTTGTATCCGTCGGTCTGTGCAAATGCTGCACTCCCCATGGCCATGATGGCCAGCAACAAGGTGTAGATTTTCTTCATTCTGAATGCGTTTTTATGTTTCAGGCAGCAAAGGTAAGCAATTTTCACAAACAAGGCACACGATTATGAAAGATTAACGTTTGATGGGTGTAGCGTAATTCTTCTGCAATTTTTTTTCAACACGAAATTTCACGAATTGGACTAAAAAGTATTAACTTTGCAGCATCAATGCAAACGAATGCCACTATGAGAAGAAAATCACACGCAAGGACATGGATGCTGACATTGCTGTTGGCGCTGTCCCTCCCGATGTCATCCCAACTCCCCCGTGCGTTGGAAGTGAGCGAGCACACCTTGAGCAACGGCATGACCGTATGGCTCAACGAAGACCATTCTCAGCCCAAGATTTACGGAGCCGTGGTGGTGCACGCCGGTGCGAAAGACTGCCCCAACACAGGCATTGCCCACTATTTCGAGCACATCATGTTCAAGGGCACGGAGGAAATCGGCACCACCGACTACGCCAGTGAGAAACCTTGGCTCGACTCCATTGCCGCCTGCTACGACCGTCTCGCCGCCACGCAAGACGACGCAGCCCGCAGCGCCATTCAGAAAGACATCAACCGTCTCAGCCAGAAGGCGGGCGAATACGCCATCCCCAACGAGTTCAGCAACCTCATCTCGCGCTATGGTGGCAGCAAGTTGAACGCCGGCACGTCCTACGACTTCACTTTCTACCACAACATGTTCACCCCCACCTACTTGGAGCATTGGTGCATCCTGAACAGCGACCGCCTTCTCAACCCCGTTTTCCGCATGTTCCAAGGAGAACTGGAGACCGTGTATGAAGAGAAGAACATGGGCGATGACGACATAGCCAGCCAAATCCGCAACAAGTGCTTCGAAGAGTTGTTTGGCACCAACGCCTACGCTTACCCAATCATCGGCAGCACGGAGAACTTGAAGAACCCCCGCCTCTCCGAGATGAAGGCTTTCTACGAGAAATACTATGTAGCAAGCAACATGGGGTTGGTGCTCACTGGGGACTTCTCCGCCGACAGCATCATGCCGCTGCTTGAGCGCACATTCGGCCGCATCCCTCGTGGCGTGAAACCCACCCGTGTCCCCTCGCCACTGCCCGACATCCAAGAGGTGCGCACCATACCGGTGACCTTGCCCGTTCCCCTTGTCAGCATGGAGGCCTTGGTGTTCAAATCCTGCACCGACTATGAGAAAGACGCCAACGCCCTCACCATAGCCACCAAACTACTCTCCAACGGCAATGCCGGCCGCCTGGACTCGCTTGTCAACGAAGGAGCGGTGATGGTGGCACTCATCACGCCCACCGCACTCAACGATGCCGGCGTCACGCTGATGCTGCTCGTCCCCAACCTGTTCTCAAAGAGTGAGAAGGCCGAGGCAGCCTGCATGGAAGAAATCCGCCACATCACCAACGGCGACTTCAGCGACGAGGCGTTTGTTGCACAGAAACAGAAGGTACGCCACGAGGCGATGCAAGAACTGGAAACGATTGACAAGCGTTTCATGCAGATGGTGATGACGATGAGCAGCGGTCATAGCTGGCGCGAGTACATGGACAAGGTGAACGCCATCGAAAAGGTGACACGCGATGAAGTGGCAGCCGCCTCCAAGCGCTATCTCGAAGCTCCCTTCGTGAGGTTCAAGAAGAAATACGGCAGCCCGCCCAAGGACAAGGTGTCGCAGCCGGGCTACACCCCCGTGGTGCCCAAGAACAAAGGTGTGGAGTCGGCGTATGCCAAGCGCCTTGCCACCCTTCCGGTGAAGGAGGCCTCCCCTCGCCTCCTCGACTTCGAACACGACGCCACCTCCATTGCCTTGGGCGGACAAGCGAAACTCTACGCGGTGAAAAATCACTTGAACGACCTGTTTGAACTTACGGTGATTTACAACCGCGGTTTACGGGCAGACCCACGACTTGAATGGGCCTCCAGCCTGGTCAACAACATAGGCACCGACTCACTCACCCGCCAGCAATTAGGCACCGCCTTTGACTTCCTCGGAGCAGAGATGTCGATGGAATGTTCCAACAACAACATCACGCTCACCGTGACGGGTATTGACAAGAATTTCGCGGAAACGATGAAATTGGTGAGGCATTTTCTCCAACACATGAAGAGCAACGAGAAGGCCCTGAAAAACGTCAAAGACATGGTGAAAGCCGAGGAGAAATCCTTGACCGAGGAAAACACCGACGTGATGAAGGCCATGTTTCAGAAAGTGTCCACAGGCGACCAATCCCCGTCGCTACACCGCCTGACGTACAAGGAGGTGAAGAAACTCTCGGGCGAAGACCTGCTGTCGGCCTTTGACGCCGTCAAGGAGAGTGCTTGCGACATTGTTTACAGCGGCACACTCGACATCGGCGAGGTGGAGGGCGTGGTGCGCAGCACCCTGCCTGTGGAGCGAAGCAGCAAAGCATATATAGACTACAGCCCCACACCCATTGCCTACGACAGTCCTGTGGTCTATGTCTTCGACATGCCAAAGGCGCGCCAGACGCTCTTCTTCACCTACGACCAACTGCCAGCCACACCCACCTTGGCCGACCGTGTGCCGGCCTTCCTGATGGAGGAGTATTTCGGTGGCAGCATGTCGTCGGTGCTGTTCCAGGAGGTGCGCGAGTTCCGCTCGATGGCCTACTCCACAAGCAGCGTACTCATGACACGCCCACGCCTTCGCAATCCAAAATCACCCATGGGACTTATCAGTTATGTGGGGACACAGGGCGACAAGACAATGAGCGCCATTGCCTTGGTGGACTCACTCTTGCACGACATGCCCATGATACAGAACCATTTCGACATAGCACGACAGAACTGCATCAACGAGGTGTACAACGAATTCCCCTCCTTCCGTGAAATTGGCTCAACGATAGCCATTTCACAACGCAACGGCTACCAAAGCGACAGCCGGAAGGGACTGGTGGAACTTTACCAAGGAACGACGATGGCAGACCTTGGCAAGTATTATGAGCGAAATATTAAAGGCAATGCCTCCCACCGCGTCTTAGGCATCGTAGGCAGTAAGAAGAAACTCAACCTCAAGGAATTGGAGAAATACGGCAAAGTGGTGTTTCTCAAGGAAAAGGACTTGTTTAGGAAATAACCCATGACACTCCCTCCGTCCAGTGCGGAGGGAGTTTTTTTCTATTTCAGTATTACTTCCTTCTTAAACACACCTCGGATTTTTCGTCCTATGAAAATGACACTTTGGCCAAAACGAGAGAGAGGGAACGTAATTTGGCAACGCCATTATCTCCCCTCCGAGTGTTAAAGAACCTTAAAAGGAATGTGTTTCATGCAAGAATTGCGAATTTTGCAATTATAAAATAAAGCATTCCAGAATGAGCAATGGTCGATAATCTCGTTGAGCGCATACGTAAGCAAGACCGAGGAGCGATGAGACAACTCTACGACACCTATGTAGAAGAGCTCTCATCGGTCTGCTATCGTTATGTTCCCACTGAGAGCGACGCGAAAGACGTGCTTCAAAACAGTTTCGTGAAAATCTTCACGTCCATCCCCTCGATGGAATATCGCGGCGAGGCGAGTTTCAAGGGTTGGATGTCGAAGATTGTGGCCAACGAGGCGCTTGGCTTCCTAAGAAATCGCAAGCGCATGCTTTTTGTGGAGCACGATGTGGCGATGCCAGACCTGCCCGACGAGTCCCCTGCCACTGAACTTGTCTCGCCGGAAGAGCTTCACCGTTTGGTGAGCGAACTTCCCGACGGCTATCGCACAGTATTAAACCTCTACGTCTTCGAGGGATACCCCCACCGCAAGATAGGCGAACTATTAGGCATCAAGGAGAGCACGTCGGCCACGCAGCTCCACCATGCAAAACGGTTGTTGGCAAAACGAATCAAGGAAATAATCAACGGGAAGCGATGAAAGAGAGTTGGAAAGAAGAGATGAGAAACAAATTGGAGGGTCACCGCAAGGCTCCCCCCTCCGGACTGTGGGAAGGCATCAGCGAACAGATGGGCCTTGCTCCCGAAACAGTCGTCCGCCCCTCCTCACGGAGATACTGGGCTTGGGCAGCCGCAGCCACCATCCTCCTGCTTGTGGGATGGTTCACCCTGCACCAACCCAACACCACCGAACCTCCCCTGACAGCCGTCACCTCCCCACGGCCAGGAAACGAGAAGGCCACACAGGAGACAGAGAACGCAAAACCTGCCGACGATGCCGACAGGAACGAGGAAGCCTGGGAAGACGTGCCCAACAACAAGCATGGGGAAAGCATGGCAACCGAGAAGAACATGGCATTCGGCAAAACCGTGAAGCGTGGGAAGAACAGCGAGACCGTGCAAACGGTAGAGGCCAAGGAAAACAACGAGCCCACCTCTCCCGTGGTGGAGCAGTTGACCGAGCCCACCTCTCCCATGGTGGAGCAGTTGGCCGAGGCCACACCGCACGCAGAGGATGCCGAGGCAAGCACCCCTCCCGCCTCACCGTCCTCATCCGACAGTCCGAAGGCAAAGCCACAGGACAGTCCCCGTACCCAACCAACCAAGCCATACATGCCGCCGTCCACCCCGTCTTCCCATAGAGGGAAATGGTCTATAGGCCTGAACGCCTCCGACGGCTTGCTGGCGGTGTCTTCCCCCAATCGTGGTGAGGACGTCACCGTTTACTTGGTTGCAACGAATAAAGCCAACTTCTATTCCTTAGACGCAAACAACCCTTTCATTGAAACATCGGAATCCAAGCAAGTGGAGAAGCACCATCCCCCCATGCGCATTGGTGCGAGTGTGGAATACAAGTTGGGCGAGCGTCTGAGTTTGTTGAGCGGCATATCCTACACCTATCTTCGCACGGAGTTCAGCGTCACACGCTCCATGTTTACAAGCAGCAGCGACCAGCATCTTCATTACCTTGGCATCCCCTTGGGCTTGTCGTGGAAATTATGGTCCACAAACCATTTCCAACTCTACCTCTCCGGTTCGGCAAAGGTGGAGAAATGCATCAACGAGCAGCCCTGGCAATTCTCGGTGGAAGGTGCCGCAGGGGCAGAATACGCCCTCTCGCCCCACTTCGGCCTCTATCTCGAGCCATCCATGGGCTATTATTTCGATGACGGCACCTCTTTCGAGCACTATTACAAGGAGCATCCCTGCGCGCCCTCCATCGAGTTCGGCCTGCGCCTCCATCTGAAGGAATAAGCAGATTCCCAAGTCACCAAAGACATCCCAGCCGACAGCATCGCCCAAGGCATCCTCGACGTGGACGGTATGCGCCGCCGCGTGGCGAAAAGGACTGCCTTGGGCGAATAGCCTTATTTCAGGATGATGTCAACGATAGCCGTTATGTCGGATACGTTGATGAAGCCGTCGCCGTTGATGTCAGCATTATTGAAGTTGAAATCATCCTTTACGTTTCCGAGGATGTAGTCAACGGTCAATGTCACGTCCACCACTGAGACGAAGCCGTCACGGTTGACGTCACCCATCAGTAATTTTTCGTATGTGACGGCATAACTGCTGGTGATGTTGGCTTTCTCGATGGTCGGTACGTTCATCACCTGCACGGTGTTGCACCCGTCGGGGTATCTGCCCACTGTCTCATCCTCCTTGTGCTCAGGGTAGGAGAAGACGTCGCTCCAAGAGTCGTCAGAAGCGGAGAGCATCATGTCGCCCCCTTCGGCACCAAGTTTGAACGATGCGTGCAACTGACTGGCAGGCATCAGTTTGTCGCACCAGATAATGAGGTGTCCATGAGGTGGTATGACGGTGTTGGCGGTACTCTCGCCTTTCTGTATCTGGTATTTGTGCGGCTTGCTCAGGTTGTCGGTGAGGTACATCCCCTCCACGTCAACAGGCTGGTCGGTGGTGTTGTAAAGTTCCACCCAGTCGTTGCGCTTCCAATACTCATTGACATAGATGTTGTTCGCGGCGCTCACCTCGTTGATGCGGACGGGTGTGAACCCCTCCTGGAGCCGCTCGGCCTCCGTCATTGGGGTGAAGCAGGCCGTCAGCTTCATACTGTTGTCAGTGGGCAGGTCGATGACCGGCTCCGTGGAGAAGAATGTGTTAGAGTTGCCTTTCTTCCATCCAGCAAAGACATGTCCTGCTGGGGCCTTAGCCTCTATTTGTACGGGGGCGAAGAGGTAGCCGTTGAAGTCGGCGTATGGCACTTCGAGGCCGTTGACGTAGAGGTTGGCACCTTCTGTGTCGGTGGAGAGTTGCACCTGCTGCTTGTTCACATTGGAGAGTTGCATGGGCTGGAACTCTTTCATGCGCGAGGTCATCTGTGCATTGCGGGTCTTAAGTTGCTCTTTGATGATGTTGGCGGAGCCGTCGGGGGTTCGATTGCCGTCGAGCTGCGCCATCGGTCGCACCTGGTCGGCCAGTTCGTTGACGATGGCGGTGCTACGCTCCTTCTCGAAGACGCTGCCGCCGATGAGGCAGTAGGTGTCGATGAACTGCTTGCGGAACGCTTCATTCTTGAGCATGTTGAGGAAGAAGGTGACGAGTTTGATTTCCTCGTACCGTTGTTCGCCGGTGTCGTAGATGTAGTTGAAGGTGTGCCACTGGTCGTTTTTGAATTCCTGGAAGGGGTCGTCGTATTTGAAGGAGTAGTCGAGGTCGAAGGTGACGAAGCGGTACCTGCCGTCATCTTGGCTTCGGAAGCCCTTGATGTTGTTGTGTGGCCAGTCGTCGGAACCGAGGAAGAGCTCTACGGCCATGTAGTTGATGAACTCATCGATGTCGAGGATTTTCCTTAGTTCCTTGTATGCGTTTGCATCGGGTGCTGCCGCACCGAGTTCATAGATGCGTTCAAGCACCTCGCTGGTACCCACCATGAAGACGAGGTTGGAATCAGAGCTCATCTCAAACATGTCGATCATAGCCCCAGTTGGCTTCCACGTATTTCTTGTTGTTGGGCTCCCTCATGTTGAGCACGCCCTTCATCACTCCGTTGACATATTCGATGACAGGGACGTAGGACTGCAGGTCGAGGTTGATGCCGGCCCGCTGGATGATGGTCTGCAAGGCGGGGTCCATGAATCGGCTGCCGCCATCATCCCCCCACACGTCGTTGCCACCATTGCGCAGCAGGATGGTCTTGTTTCTCAGGTAGGGTTTCTGAGGGAAGAACATGTAGTTCAGCGTGTTCTGTCCGTCAAATTCCTTTCCTGACTTGAGTTTGAACGACCTTGGGTTGGCCGAGCGTGTCCATCCTCCCGACACGGAGATTTCCACATCCTGGTTGATGGGCATTTCGCCTTCGGTGTCGATGAAGGAGAAGTTGACGGGTCGCTCCCAGTCCATGTTGTAGTTGCGAGGCTCCCACTGTCCGTTGCCGGTTCTGCCGTTGGTGCCTTCGGTGTCGATGCCCCACATGTCGTCGGAGAAATACCTCTCGTCACCGACGATGGAGACGACGGGGATGGTGTATTGGTTGTCGGTTTTGATAAAGGAGCGTGTGACAGGCACGCTGGGCAGGTACCCATCCTGGAAGAGGCGGAAGCGGTAGTTGGTGGTGGTGCTGGCGGTGAACTTGCCGTCGGTGCTGACCTGGGTGCTGGAGGCTACCTGTCCGTCGTCAAAGATCGCCCACGAGATGTCGTCGAAATAGAAGTTGTTGTCCGTACCTCTCAACTCATTGAGGTTGAAGGCGATGGTCTGCATGGCTCTGCTGTCGCTGCTCGTCTGGTCCTGGGTGATGGTGCCTTCGTATGTAATCTCCTTCCATGTGGTGGTGATGTCATAGCCGTTGTCTGCCAGCATCTGCCAGTGGATGTAGTCGCCGGGGGTGGTGTGCGACTGCACGGAGATGTGGCAGGCCTTGTCGGCGCGCACCTTCATCTTGAAGCGGAATTTCTCGTTGGTCTTCCACACATGGTCGGGGGTATAGACGAAGAACTGGGTGTCCCAGTCTTGTTGCGGACTGGCCACGGCATGCACCTTCACGCCTCGCGAACTGTTGTATCCCACTCCGTCGATGATCTTGGTGTTGAACGCCCCGTTTTCGTTGCCATCCTTTCCCACAAGGGAGGTGACGTCATTGCTCTCGCAGTCACCATTGATGACGAAGTCAATCCAATTGGTGACGACGGTGACCATTTCCCACGAGACATCGTCGAAATAGAAATTGTTGTCCGTTCCTCTCAACTCGTTGAGGTTGAAGGCGATGGTCTGCATGGCTTTGCTGTCGCCGCTCGTCTGGTCCTGGGTGATGGTTCCTTCATAGACAATCTCCTGCCATGCGGTGGTGATGTCATAGCCGTTGTCTGCCAGCATCTGCCAGTGGATGTAGTTGGTGGGGGTGGTGTGCGACTGCACGGAGATGTGACAAGCCTTGTCGGCGCGCACCTTCATCTTGAAGCGGTATTTCTCGTTGGTTTTCCACACATGGTCGGGGGTATAGACGAAGAACTGTGTGTCCCAGTCCTCTGCGGGACTGGCCACGGCATGCACCTTCACGCCTCGCGAGCCGTCGAATCCCACTCCGTCGATGATTTTGGTGTTCAACGCTCCGTTCTCGTTGCCGTCCTTTCCCACGAGGGAGGTGACATCGTCGCCCTCGCAGTCGCCGTTGATGACGTAGTTGGTCCAATGGGGTCCTGCCTGTCCTTGCTTGGGCAACTGTGGGAGGCTGCCGTCAGTGGTGTAAGCCAACGTGGCCCCTTCCGGGATGGTGACTTGGAAGGAGAGGAGGTTGTTGAAAATTTGGCTGCCTTTGCTGACGATGGGTGCGTCAAGGCGTTGGTCGGCGAACACAGCCCTGGCGTTGGACTTGCCAGGTGTGGCGTCTGCCGTCCATCCCCAGTCGCCCGTGCCATCGGTCTTGCGTGCCCAGGAAGTGTAGCTCATGGTCTCCGGGTATGTCTCGCTGGTGACCAATTGCCCGTTCTTGTCGTTGAGGTAGATGGTGCCGCCTTCGCAGTCGAGTTTGAAGGGTGCTTGCGTCGTCTTAATGTCATTGGAGCCTAACCACACCACCTTGAAGCCTTTGGCCGGGACGCTGCCCATGTCGTTAGGCATGTGCCACAAGGTGGGATTGGAGGGGTCGTTGCTGAGGTACATACCACCAAGGTTGATGGCCTCGTCACTAGGGTTGTAGATTTCAATCCAACTGTCGAAATTGGTTGCTGGACTCATGGCTGTTCCGACATTGGAGGCCATGATTTCATTAATGACTAATACGATTTCTAATAAGGTTGATAAAAGCATAGTTAAAGTTATTTGTGTTTTTACTCTTGTTAGTATCTGTTTGCAAAGATACGAATTAGCGAGCAAAAACACAAATATTTAGAGCAAATAATCAGATGGGTTGACGATTTGTCTTATTTTTGGAGACACTTTATAAAAAATGTCCTCCTCCCTTTACCTGCCCACTGCCATCAGTTCCGCCTCGGCTTTCAAGGGCAAATTGTCGGACGAGCCTCCGGCGGCGATGACGATTTTGCCTTGTTCGAGCATCCACGCCTGCGAATCCTCATCCCAATGGTAGAGGTCGGCGTTGCGCAGCAAGATGCTCACCACCTTTCTCTCACCAGCCTTCAGTTCAACGCGTTGGAACCCCTTGAGTTCCTTCACCGGGCGGTGTATCTTCGACAATGGCCTTGCCACATACACCTGTGCCACCTCCTCGGCATCCCTGTCGGACGTATTGGTGATGGCGAAAGTCACCTCGAGACCCTCCACCGCCGGCTTCACCTCCATGTCGCTGTATTCAAACCGGGCGTAGGAAAGCCCATGGCCGAAAGGATAGGCCACGCCCACCGACTTGCAGTCATACCACCGATAGCCCACCAAGTCTTCCTCGGCATAGTTGGCGACGAGTTGCTGGCGCCGGTCATTGGCTTGGTTGTTGACCAGTCCTACGAAGATGTCGCCCTGGCTGTCGCTGTTCAGGTTTTGCGGATAAGTCCCCGTGGCGTATGCCGGCACATCCTCCAACCTTCTCGGCCACGTCATGGGCAGTTTTCCCGACGGCGAGACTTTTCCTGAAAGCACCTCTCCCAACGCCTTACCACCCATGGAACCATTGAACCACGCCTGCACCAATGCCCCGGAGACCTCCTTCACCGTCGTCACATCCACCGGCCCCCCGGAGACGATGATGGTGACGAGTTTTTTGTTTGCTTTTGCCAACGCTCTTGCCAGTTCATCCTGGCCGGAAGGGAGTGTGATGCTTTTGCGGTCGGAGCCCTCCGTCTCCACCTCCCTATTGTCTCCTGCGAAGAAAAGCACGACATCGGCCTTTTTCGCCGCCTTCACCGCCTGCGCCATGAGTTTGGGGTCAGCCTTTTGGATGGGAGACTTTTTCTGGTCACGGTCTGCCCTTCCGAAGCTCTTGTACCCCGGCACGTAGGTGACTTTCACACCGGGTCCGAGCGCCTCCGTCAATCCCTCAAGCGGTGTTATCTCGCAACGGGTCTTCACGCCGGCACCCACTCCGCCCAAGGCCATCTTGGTCACGGCATTCTCACCGATGACCGCGACCTTCCTTATGCGCTTGTTGTCGATGGGCAGCAAGTCATCGTTCTTCAGCAAGACGATGGCACGCCGCGCCACCTCCAAGGCGATGTCCATCTCCTCGCGGTTGCCGACGGGGTGCTTGTTGGCCTCCTCCTTGGCAACGGGCTTGACGGCAAACCTCACGCGCAAGATTTCCCTCACCCGCTGGTCGATGACCTCCTGGCTCACCTTACCCGTGTTGACAGAGTCGAGCAAGGCTTTTCCCATATAGCGTGCTCCCGGCATCTCGACATTCAAGCCGGCCGTCACGGCACCCGTGGTGGAGTGTACGCCGCCCCAGTCGCTGATGACCATTCCAGGAAAGCCCCACTGCTGTCTGAGGATGGTGTCGAGCACCAGCGCGTTCTCCGAGCACCACCTTCCCCGCACCTTGTTGTATGCCGCCATGACACCCCAAGCGTCGGCCTCCCTCACAGCCATCTCAAAGGGCTTGAGATAAACCTCATGCATAGCCCTGTCTCCTATCCTCACGTCCACAAATCCCCGGTAGTCTTCCTGGTTGTTGAGAGCGTAGTGTTTCAGGCAGACGGCGGCACCCTGCTCCTGCATCCCCTTGGTGTAGGCCACGGCGAGGAAGCCGCTGAGCAGCGGGTCTTCACTGAGATATTCGTATGTCCTGCCCCCCGTTGGAATACGCTGGATGTTGATGGCCGGTCCGAGCACCATGTCCTTTCCCCTGAAACGAGCCTCCCTTCCCATACCTTTTCCATACGCATAAGCCCATTTCGTGCTCCATGTGGCAGCCAACGCCGAACCGGTGGGGAAGAAAGTGGCCGAGTCGGTGGTGAGGTGTGCCGAGTTCCAGGAGTGGGGTTCCATCTCCTCCCTGATGCCGAACGGCCCGTCGGCATATTCCATATCGGCAATGCCCAGTCTTGGGACGCCTTGTGAGGAGAACATGTTCTTGCCATGCAGCATCGCCACTTTCTCTTCGAGTGTCATGCTGCTGATGATGTCGTCTATCTCTGCCTCGTGGCTCATGAGGCTGGTGGCATAACTCTGCGCCACAGCCGTCATGGCGGGAAGGAAGGACATCAAGATGATGCTAACAACTGATTTCATGGTTTCAATATTTTAGACCCACATAACTATGTGCCGGCAGTTTGAGGTCGAACACCGTCTGCCCTTCAGCATATCCATAAAAGCGGTTCCTACTGGGTTTCACCTCAGCAGGCTTGATTTGCTCACCAGTGAGAAGGTTCACCAGAGTATTGACCTTGTCGTTGACCACCACCCTCAAATCCACGGCGTTGTCGTTGAAATTCTCCACCACCATCGTCTTGTTGTCGTAGGGGAAGAGCGCCACTTTCGACGGCCCCTCGATGTATGCCCCCACATCCTTGCTCATGGCCCTTCGGATGACATTGAGGGCTTGCGGCGGGAAGTCGTACAGGTCACCAAAGTCGTCGGGGATGGTGAGTACGAAGAGCATCCCTTTTGAATAGGTGTCACGCAGGAGGATGGGGAAGCCGGAGACGCCCCGTGTGAGCGGCCTTCCGGCGCTGACGACCTCCCAGGCGTCGTTGGTGAAATATTTCACCTGCGGGATGATCATCTCTCGCTCCGCCTTTCCTGCCATCCCGAAATCGTTGACGATGGCTTTCAAGTCACCGCAATCCAACTCCACCACGTCGGCAAGCTGCTCCTTGATGGCCTTGAGCAGACCGGTGGTGATGATGACGTCGCCACCCCCCTTGAGCTGCCGCTTGATTTTCTCCACGATGTCCTTGTCTTTCGCCGCCTGCTGTGTGAGGAGGATTTGCCGGCATCCTTCCTTCCACACCGGGTGCATGTCCATGGGCAGTCCGACCATGCCCAAGTAGTTTTGCAGAAATTCCTCGCCGGAGGAATGGTAGGGCTTGTAGGACACCAGTCCGACGGGACTGCCAAGCAATCCCACCAACTTGTCCGTCTGGTGCAGCGTCTGGTCAGCAAACCTTGCCATCGTGGTGGGCGTGATGCTCTTCCCGTTTTTGGTGAACGGCTTCACCATGTCGTCGTATCTGAAACTGTTGCCCCCCAGGTCCTGCCAAGGAGCCCGCATGGCCGGCATGATTTTCACCTCAGCCAGTTGCATGTAGTTCCAGAGGATGATTTCCTGCGTCTTGGAGAGCATGGTGAGATGCAGTTGCTCGGCATACCTGTCCATGCTCATGTGTATGCCACCGGCATCCACCCATCCCCCTCCGTTGCGCCCGGGAGCGATGTTATCAAAATATTTCATAATGTTGTAGCTGAGATAGTTTTGCAGGTGCTGGGCGGAAGCCGGGTCGCGGGTTTCCGTCCCTGTCCAGATGCCGTCGAAATAGGTGGGCTCCTCCTCGATGTTGAACCCCAGTCCGTGGAAATGGTCGTACCAGTTGGGGTATTTGACAATGACTTTCACTTTTGGGTTGACAGCCTTTGCGGGGTTCACCACCAGTTCTCTCCCCGCGTCAGCCATAAGCCTCAGCCTGTATTCCGTCCACGACTTGTTTCCCTTTGCCGCTATCTCGTCATCGTTTTTCAAGTCGATGAAGAAGAAGTCGTCGAGGATGAAGTCATCGAAAAGTTTGGCGGTGTATTCCGAGATGTGCTTCACCTGCTCCCGCTCCTCCTGCCTTGCATAGCTGTAGGTCTCGAAGTCGGAAGGTTCCGAGCGTGTGAAGGTGATGCCCCCTCCCACCTGCAGTCCTTTGGAGAGGAAGAATTTCTTCACCTTCTTCATGGTTTTCTCCGGCACGGTGAATGCATCGCGGTGTGTCTCGAGGTAAATCTTGTCGAGGTCCACCTGGCTGCTCACGGTCTCCCATGTGTCATTGAGGAACTTCTCGTCGTCCATGCGAGCCACGTCTTGCGCCCTCACATAGGTCGAGACTTTGAAATGCTGATACTTTCCAGCTTGCAGCGTGGCTGCGGCCATGATGGCACACAGCACCAGCAAGAAATGTTTGCCACTAACGTTTTTCATGATTGCAATCTTTATTTGTTTCTCTTCAGATATTCGGATGGTATTTCTCCATAAGTCTGCTTGAAATAGTTGGTGAACTGCTTGGGTGAAAGCCCCACCATGTCGGCCACCTCGGAGATGTTGGTCTTTCCCTGGTCCAAGAGGCTCTTCCCCCTTTTCATCTTGACGATTCTGATGAACTCAAGCGGTGCCTTCCCGGTGATGGCCATGAGTTTCTTGTAGAGGTGCCCCCTTGTCATTCCGACATCGGAACTGAGTTGCGCCACGGAATAGTCACTTTCCTGCATGTTGGCCTCGATGCTCTCCATGACGTGTGAGATGAGTTCCTCGTCGAGTGAGCTGACGGTGATTTCACTTGGCTTGATTTCTATACCCGCCCCCACTTTTTGGTGTGCGTCATGTGTCCATTCCAATATTTTCCTTATCCTTAGCTTGAGCACTTCAAGGCTGAAGGGTTTGGTGATATAGTCGGCCACCCCCTCTTTCAAACTTTCCACGATGTCTTCCTCACCGCTCTTGGCAGTGAGCAGGACGACAGGGATGTGCGAATAGTTGATGTTGTTTTTGAGTTGCCTGAAGAGCGTGATGCCATCCATGACCGGCATCATGATATCGCTCACCACGATGCTCACGTCATTGTTTTTGGCAATGATGCGCAAGGCCTCCTTTCCATTGGCAGCCACGAGGATATGATATTCGCCTTCGAGGATTCTTTGCAGGAACTGCCGCGCATCCGTGTTGTCCTCTACCACCAGGATGGTGGGTTTTTCATCCTTCTTTTCCTTTTCAACGTTTTCCTCGTCATTCTCCTCCGTCTCCAAGACGACCTGCTCCACAAGGTTGGCCTCGGAGTCCGAATTGATGGGCAATGTCACCGTGAAGACCGTTCCTTTGGGGGTGTTGTCGGTCACGTCGATGCTTCCTCCCATCATATCCACATATTGCTTCACGATGTGCAGCCCCAGGCCGCTTCCCTCTTGCTCGTGCCCATGGCTTTCCTGCATGAACCGGTCGAAGACGTGCCGCTTGTCCTTCACACCAATGCCGGTGTCGGCAATGGAGAGAACGATTTGCTGCGGCTTCTCCTCACCCTTGACCTTCAGTTCCACGGTGACGGAACCTTTGTCGGTGTTGTACTTGTAAGCATTGGAGAGCAAATTGGTGACAATGCGCCTCAACTTGTTTTCATCAAAGTCTATTTCCAAGGCCGTTGGCGGCAGTTTCAGCAGCATCTTGATCTCCTTGAATGCTGCATAATATGCAAACCCTTGTGCCGTCTGCCTGACAAAGCTCACGATGTCCCCATGCTTGAGGTTGAGTTTCTCCATTCCTACGTCAAGTCTTCTGAAGTCGAGCAGTTCGAGGATGAGGTCGTAGAGTTGGTGGGCGTTTCTCCAAACCACATCCATTTCCGTCCGTATGGGGGCAGGGAGGTTGAGCGCCCTTAGTTTTTCAATTGGAGCCATCACCAATGCCAAAGGTGTCTTCAAGTCGTGGCTGATATTGGTGAAGAAGCGGATTTTCTCCTCCTCCATCTCGTATTTTTTGAGATTGACCTCCATTTGCTTGACGGCGAGTTGTCTTTTCTGTTTTTGCCTCATCAGCCTGTTGA
>CADBBP010000073.1 GCA_902792855.1 uncultured Prevotellaceae bacterium | reverse complement strand
GGTACCCCCGTCTATTTCGCCTCACCCAATGGAACATTGTTGTCTTTGCTCGACCGGCTATTCTACTCCAACCTTCATACTGACTGGAGCATGAAAGTGGGTGCTTCTATATGCATCGCCCGTCGTGGGGGTGCCACGACTACAATGGATGTTCTCAATAAGTATTTTCTCAAGACCAATATGCCGGTGGTTCCGTCGCAATATTGGAGCATTGCCCACGGCACCGACCCTGGAGAGGTAATCCGCGACGAAGAGGGTATGCAGACCATGCGACAACTCGCCCTTAACATGGCATTCCTCATCAAGTCCATTCATCTTGGGATGAAGCAATTTGGCTCTCCAAAGATCCAAGAAAAACTTGTTGAAACGCATTATATCAGATAATACAAGCGTGTAAATGATTGATAAATCCAATGAATATGGCAATCTATATGGAAACTATTAAATGCATGTCGGCTGACGATGTTGTAGCTTATATGGAAACGCTGCGCGATGAGGAGCAACGTTGCCAACTAATTCGTTTTTTCAAGACTGGCAAAGGGCAATATGGTGAGGGTGATGAGTTCCTTGGCTTGAAAGTACCGCAAACAAGGGAAGTGGTAAAGCATGCAGCCGATTTGCCCCTTGGTGAAATAGCAACACTGCTGACCAACCGTTACCATGAAATTAGACTTTGCGGACTGCTGATGATGGTGAAAAACTTTGAAAAGTGGACAACCAAGAGATGGTGTGACGACAAGGAAGCGATAAAGAAACGTGATGAAATTGTCAGAATGTACATAACCTATGGGGATTATGCCAACAACTGGGACTTGGTGGATTTGTCCGCCCCAAAGATTCTCGGTCGATGGCTGACGCTGCCTACGCTGCTTGGTAACAAGACGGACATCATTGACGAGTTGGCCCTTAGCGGAAACCTTTGGCGTGAACGCATGAGCATGGTGTGCACTTGGACAACTTCACGTTATGGAGACCCTTCGTGGTGCCTGCGCTACGCTGAGATGCATCTTCATAACCCTCACGACTTGATGCACAAAGCTGTGGGATGGATGCTTCGGGAGATGGGCAAACACGTGAGTATGGATTTGTTACGTGGCTTCCTCGAGCAGCATGCTTGTGAAATGCCACGAACGACATTGCGCTATGCCATTGAGAAGATGACAGAGAATGAGAGGTATTATTGGATGAAAAAAGAATAAGATTCTTTTTGTTCTGCACTCGATTTTTCGTAATTTTGCCGCCCAAACATTCACTATTGACCAATCATGCCAAATAATTCTAATAGCAACAACAACCAGCGGCGCGTGGCTTCTGCCAAAACGCCAACCTTCGACCCGGGCTTGGGACACCTCCCCCCACAATCAGTGGAGACCGAGCGTCTCGTGCTGGGTGCCCTCATGGTGGACAAGGACGCTTTCACCGTAGTGAGCGAAATCCTTCGTCCCGAAACATTCTATGAGCCAAGAAACCAGAAAGTTTTCGCCGCCATCCAGACCCTCAGCATCAACGAAAACCCCGTTGATATCATCACCGTCACCGAACAGCTCAAGCGCGACGGAACTTTGGAAGAAGTTGGCGGACAGATGTATGTCTATGACCTGACGGCCCACGTGGCTTCATCTGCCCATGTGGAATACCATTCGCGTATCCTCGCCCAGAAATACCTGGCCCGGCAACTCATCACTTTCGCCAGCCAGATTGAGACGCTGGCTTTCGACGAGGGCAACGACATCGAGTTGGTGATGCAGGAAGCCGAGGGCAAGCTTTTTGAACTCTCCCAGAAGAACATGCGTCAGGACTACACGCAGATAGACCCTGTGGTGAAGTCCGCCCTTGACATCATGCAACGTGCCGCTTCCAATGCTGGCGGCTTGACTGGTGTGTCCAGTGGCTACACGAAGCTTGACGACATGACCTCCGGATGGCAGAAGAGCGACCTGGTAATCCTTGCCGGGCGTCCGGCCATGGGCAAGACTTCCTTCGCCCTTTCCATCGCCAAGAACGTGGCGGTGGACAATCGCGTGCCAACCGCTTTCTTTTCACTTGAGATGAGCAACATCCAGTTGGTCAACCGTCTTATTTCCAACACGTGTGAGATAGACAGCAAGAAGGTGATGAACGGCCAGTTGGACGATGCAGAGTGGCGCCGCCTCGACACAAACATCCGCAAACTCGAGGGTGCTCCCCTCTACCTTGACGACACTCCCGGTCTCTCCATCTTCGAATTACGCACGAAAGCCCGCCGCCTCGTGAGGGAGAAGAAGGTGGAGATCATCATGATTGACTACCTGCAGCTGATGAATGCCAACGGCATGCGCTTCGGCAACCGCCAGGAGGAGGTTTCCACCATCAGCCGCTCCCTCAAGTCATTGGCCAAGGAACTCGACATCCCCATCATCGCACTTTCGCAGCTCAACCGCTCCGTGGAACAGCGTGACAATGAGGGCGGCAAGCGTCCCCAGCTGAGCGACTTGCGCGAGTCGGGAGCCATCGAGCAGGATGCCGACATGGTGCTGTTCGTGCACAGACCCGAGTACTACCACATCTATCACGACGAGAATGGCAACGACCTGCGCGGCATGGCCCAGATCATCATCGCCAAGCACCGCAAGGGTGCCGTTGGTGACGTGCTGCTCCATTTCCGCGGCCAGTACACCCGGTTTGACAACCCGGAGGACAGTTACGTACCTCCCACCGCAGGCGGTGAAATCATCGGTTCGAAGTTGAACAACATGCCCGATGACCCACTTGGCCCTTCATCGCCAGGCGAAGCTCCTTTCTGAACAATCATTTCTATCAATCAACGATTATTTTATGAGAAAAGCATTTCTTTTCGCACTGCTCATCTTGTTCACCACGGGCGCGTGCGCACAAAAGCCCTCCATTTCCGTCTTGGGCGATTCTTATTCCACCTTCGAAGGGTATGTCACCCCCTCCACCAACGAAATGTGGTATTACGAGGAAAGCGGCAACCGCACCGACGTGGACGACGTGGCACAGACATGGTGGTGGCAGGTTGCCAAGCAAGGCGGGTACCGTTTGTGTGTGAACAATTCTTACAGTGGCAGCACCATTGGTTATCAGGGCTATGACGGCAACGACTACTCCGAGCGTTCGTTCCTCACACGTATGGACAACCTTGGCAATCCCGACATCCTTCTCATCTTCGGTGCCACCAACGACAGCTGGGCGGGCGAGCCGGTGGGAGAATACAAATATGAGGGATGGCGGAAGAGTGACTTCTACACCTTCCGTCCTGCCATGGCCTATATGTTGCACCATGTCACCCATCGTTATCCCAACGTGAAGGTGTATTTCATCCTCAACAGCGAATTGCGTGACGACATTACCGAATCGTGCAAGACCATCTGCCAGCATTACAATGTTCCGTGCATCGCCTTGCACGACATACACAAGATAAACGGTCATCCATCTAAAAAAGGAATGGAAGCCATTGCCCTCCAGGTGCTGCAGGCAATGCAATGATCATTCCATCTCGCTCAGCTCGAGCCAGCGCATGCTTTTCTCGTCTAATTCGTCGATGAGAAGTGGCAGGCGCTTGCTCATGGCTGTGATGGCCTCCACGTCGTCGGTACCGCCACATAATGCTGTCTCTATTTGCTGCTTTTCATCTTCCAGCAAGGCTATCTCTTTTTCCAGGCGGGCAAATTCCGTCTTCTCCTTGTAGGTCATCTTGCGCTTGTCGGCGTTGCGATAGTCACGCTTCACCCGCTTGTCGCCCTTCTCTTCCTTGACCTCTTCCTTCGCACGCAGCCCGCACCATTCACGATATTGCGAATAGTTGCCTGGGAAGTCCTTGATGATGCCGTCACCCTTGAACACCAAGAGATGGTCCACCACCTTGTCCATGAAATAGCGGTCGTGGCTCACCACGATGACACAGCCGGGAAAGTCGGTCAGATACTCCTCCAAGATTTGCAGGGTTTGGATGTCGAGGTCGTTGGTAGGTTCGTCAAGCACAAGGAAGTTTGGGTTGCGCATGAGTACGGTGCACAAGTAGAGTTTCCGTCGCTCGCCGCCGCTAAGTTTGTAAACATAATTGTATTGTTGCTCTGGCGTGAACTGGAAATGCTGCAGGAATTGTGAGGCTGTGAAATGCTTTCCGCCTCCCAAATCGATGTAGTCTGCGATGTCGCGCACTACGTCAAGCACTTTCTGCCGCTCGTCAAACTGCAACCCCTCTTGGGAGAAATAGCCAAAACGCACAGTGTCGCCAATGTCGAAACGTCCGCTATCCACCGGCTCCAGTCCCAGGAGCAACTTGAGGAACGTGGACTTTCCCGTACCGTTGTTGCCCACGATGCCCATCTTCTCAAAACGTGCGAAATTGTAGTAAAAGTCCTTGAGCATGACTTTTTCTCCCCAAGCCTTGGAGACATACTGGCACTCGAAGATTTTGCTGCCGATATATACGTTGCTGGATTTCAGCCTCATTTGCCGTTCTTCGATGCGTTGCTTGGCCTTGCGCTCCAACTCGTAGAAGGCATCTTCCCGATATTTCGCCTTGTGCCCGCGAGCTTGTGGCTGGCGGCGCATCCACTCCAGTTCGCGGCGGTAGAGGTTGTTGGCCCGGGTGATTTCAGCCCTTGCCACATCGATGCGGTGCTGCCTCTTTTCAAGATAGTAGGCGTAGTTGCCTTTGTAAGTGTAGATGGTGTGGTCGTCGAGTTCGAGAATCAAGTCACAGACACGGTCGAGGAAGAAACGGTCGTGGGTCACCATCAGCAAGGTGCGGTTCCCTCTGGATAAATAACCCTCAAGCCACTCTATCATGTCGAGGTCGAGGTGGTTGGTTGGCTCATCGAGTATCAGGAGGTCGGGTTCTGTGAGCAGCACGTTGGCCAGAGCCACCCGCTTTTGCTGCCCTCCGCTCAACTGTCCCATCGGTTGGCTGAGGTCACTGATTTTCAGTTGGGTGAGTACTTGTTTTGCTCGAAGCACTTTCTCGTCGTCTCCTTGGTGGTTGAAACAAGCATCGAGCACCGACTCCTCGGGGTCGAAGACCGGCGATTGCTCCAAGAAGCCCACTTTCAAGTCTCGACGATAAACAATCTCGCCCTCGTCGCATCCTTCCTTTCCGGTGAGGATGGATAGCAGTGTTGACTTGCCCATTCCGTTTTTAGCCACCAAGCCCACCCGTTGCCCTTCAGCGACGGAGAAGGAGATTTTTTCAAAAAGGGTCAGCGCCCCAAAGGTCTTGGTGAGGTTTTGTACGTCAAGGCAAGCATTCATGGTTGTGAGGGTGATGCCAGGTTTTTGTTGATGGATTCAATGTAGTCGAGTATTTCCTCCCGCCCACGCTTTGTTTCGCTGCTGGTAATGAAATAGGGTGGGAACTCCTCCCAAGTGTCGCTCATGGTATCAAGGTATTTGCGTACGTTCTCGTTGGATTTTTGGAAGGAGAGTTTGTCGGCTTTGGTGAAAACAATGGAGAAGGGGATGCCACTTGTGCCAAGCCAGTCGATGAACTCGCGGTCGATTTTCTGTGGTTCCAAGCGTATGTCGATGAGCACGAAGACGTTGACCAGTTGCTCGCGCATGAGAATGTATGACGAAATCATGTTCTGAAGCTTTTGCTGCATGCTTTTTGAGCGTTTGGCAAAGCCATAGCCAGGCAGGTCAACGAGATACCATTCGTTGTTGATGATGAAATGATTGATGAGCAGTGTCTTGCCCGGGGTGGATGAAGTCTTGGCCAACCCCTTGTGGTTGCAAAGCATGTTGATGAGACTCGACTTTCCCACGTTGGAACGTCCGATGAAAGCATATTCCGGCTTGTTGTCGGCAGGGCATTTATCCACGGTGGGACTGCTAAGGGTGAATGCTGATTTCTTGATTTCCATTGTTTTTGTTTTTTTCTGATGGGGGTGGGTTATTTTTTCTTCTCCAATTTTTTGATGCGCTTCCGGGGCTCTTGAGCTTCTGGGTAGAGCTCCAGGGCCTTGCGGTAGTTGGAAATGGCGGCGTCAGGCATGCCTTCTCGCTCGCAGTCCTTGCCCATAAGGGTATATTCGGCGGCGAGTTTTTGGAGAAACTTGCGTTGCTTTGTTTGTTCGTCGCGCAGCCGTTTGTTTTCTTGTCGTAGGGCGAGCAGTTGGTTGAGCTTTCGGCGGATGAAGCGCTTTTCGCGTGGCTTCTCGATGTCGTAGCGGTGGTGGATGGCCTTGAAGAAATTGTCGAGGAACTTGTCTGCATCGCCCTCGTCGAGTGCCACCACGGCATCGTGGTATTCCTTGTCGGCTTGGGAGGCGTCCAAAGCGCTCTGGATGAGTCGCTCGTTGTTGTAGTTGCGTGAGAAGCGCACCACTTCGGAGCGCACGAAGATGTCGCTCATCCTTACTGGTTCTTTCAAGCCAATTCCGTCCAGCGACTCGCATCTTGACAGTGCCACGTAGGTTTGGCCCCCGGCAAAGGCTCCTCCGGAAAGGTCGATGTTCACGTGCTTGAAGGTGAGCCCCTGGCTCTTGTGTACGGTGATGGCCCATGCCAGGCGTATGGGAAACTGGATGAAACGACCTATTTCCTCCTCCTCAATTTTCTCCTCTTCCTCGTTGTAAGTGTAACGTATGTTGCTCCAGTAGTCTCGTGTCACGTCATATTCATCGCCTCCCTCCGTGATAATGGTGAGAATTTCCTCTCCCTCGTCGTCCAAGTCGATGGCAGTGATGACACCCAAGGTGCCATTGACCCACCGATGGTCGAAGTCGTTTTTGAGGAAGATGACTTGCGCTCCTGGCTTGACATATAGTTCCATGAGTGTGGGGAGGTTTCCGGCAGGGAATTCCCCGGTGATTTCCCCTTCCAGTCGCACCACGTCGCCGGGGAGTTTGTCGAGTTGTTGCTCGTTGATGTAGTCCACAGTGTCACGTCGTGTGGAGAGGGTGATGGAAAAGTCGCCCTCTTTGTCCACTTGATGGCCGACACGTTGGTTGAGCAATGCCAACTCACCTTGGGTGATGTTGTTGGTGCGTATGTGGTCGAGCAGGGAGATGAAAGTTTGGTCGTTTTGGCGGTACACCTTGGTCAATTCGATGCTCACAAGTTGCATTTCCTGGAACACCTTTGCATCGAAGAAGAACAGGGAATTGTAAAATGGCCTGAGCAACTGTCGGTCTTCCTCGCGCACCACAGGTTCGAGTTGGAAGATGTCACCCACAAACAGCACTTGCTTTCCTCCAAACGGTGTGTGGCGGTTGCGAGTGTAGATACGGAGCACTTTGTCCACAAAGTCTATGATGTCGGCTCTCACCATGCTGATTTCGTCGATGATGATGAGTTCCACTTCGCGTATGATTTTGCGTTTCGTGCCGGTGTATTTCAGGGTTTCCCGTATGTTGCGCTCCGAGAAACGGCTGTCGTTGGGCAACAAGGGGTGGAATGGTATTTTGAAGAAGCTGTGCAGCGTGCTGCCTCCCACGTTGATGGCCGCAATGCCTGTGGGAGCCAAGACGATGTGCTTTTTTTTCGTGGTGGCGCAGATATGGCGCAGGAAAGTGGACTTTCCTGTGCCGGCCTTTCCTGTGAGGAAGAGGCTGTGGTTGGTGTACTTCACAATCTGGAGGGCTTTTTCAAACTCCGGATTGTCTGGGTCGATGGTGCTGCGCTTGTCCAATTGTCGTCTTGTTGGGTTTAGAACAGTATGTCGTCTTCTCTTTCGGGTATGTAGATTTCCGTTTCCCGGGTACTGCTGTTGGCGTTGTTGTCGATGGGATTGTCTCTGTCTTCTTCAAGTTGTTCGTTGTCATTTTCCGAAGGCTCGACGACTGCCGGACGAGGCGACGGGGCAGGGGTGGGGTTGCAGATGAACAAGTCGTAGTTGACATCCTCACCGGGAGGCACTTCGAAAAACCTATGGTATTTCTTATACGCGGGATCCCGAAGTACCCACTTGAGGAAACTGCCGCAGATGGGCAGGGCTGTGGCGGCCCCTTGTCCCAGTCTTCCGCTTCTGAAATGTATCTGCCGGTATTCGCCACCCACCCAGGCACCGCATACAAGGCCAGGTGTGACGGCGATGTACCATCCGTCGGCGACATTGTTCGACGTGCCGGTCTTTCCGCCTACGTCGGTGTCGGAATACCTTTCCACATAGGGTTTCAGTCTGCGTGACGTTCCCTCGTCCACACCGTTCATCAGCATCTGCTGCATCATGAATGCACTTTTATAGGGTATGGCTCTCGGGCTGTCTTCAGGACCTTGGTAGATGAGGTTGTCTTCACTGTCGAGGATGCGTGTGACGAGCACTGGTTCGTGCCTTAATCCGTCGTTGGCAATGGTGCAATAAGCGTTGACCATTTCCAATAGGTTGACATCGGAGGAGCCAAGGAGGGTGGACGGGTGTGTGTCGAGCTCGCTTTTGATACCCATGGCGTGTGCGGTGTTGATGACATTTTTCACCCCCATCTCCACACCAAGTCTGACGGCGATGGAGTTGACACTGGTGGCGAAGGCTCGTTTTAGCAGCATGGAGTCGCCGGAGAAGCTCTTGCTGGCATTGGTGGGAGACCACAGGCTCTCTGAATGTGTCTTCTCGTCGTAAATGGGCACGTGCACTGCTTCATCCCGCCTTTTGTCGCATGGGGCAAGTCCCTGGTTCATGGCTTCGGTATAGACAAAAAGTTTGAAGGTGGAGCCTGGTTGGCGCATGGCTGTCACCTTGTCATACTTCCATGTCATGTAGTTGATGTCGCCCACCCAAGCCAGCACGGCTCCGGTCTGTGGTTCCATCACCACCATGCCAGCATGAAGAAATCGCAACATGGTGCGCAGCGAGTCGAGTGTGCTCATTTCTGCCTCGTATGTGCCATGTCTGTAGTCAAACAAGGTTACATTGTGAGGCTTGTTCAGATAGTAGTCTATGGAGTCCTTGTTGCCGTCATACTTCTCTTTCAATATTTCATATTCGGGCAGTTTCTTTGCCATTTTCTCAATGAAATCTGGTATGACCTTCCCCTTCTCGTCGCGCCAAGGTTCGTCGCCGCCCCAGTCCTTGTTGAAACTGGTCTGCAGCTTCTCCATTTGCCCAATCAATGCGTTTTCAGCGTATGACTGAAGGTCGGTGTCGAGCGTGGTGTATATTTTCAGTCCGGAGGTGTAAAGGTCATAACCGGTATCGTGGCACCATTTGGCAAGGCTTGCCTCCACGGCGTCCTTGAAATAGGCACTCTGTCCGGTAGCGCCTGTGTCGGAGTGGTAGTTGAGCGGGGTGGGGGTGCTTGCCAGCTGCTGGTACTCACTTTCCGAAAGATGCTTGTTTTTCACCATGAGCGACATGACGACATTGCGACGCTGATGGCTGTTTTCCGGGTTGATGACGGGGTTGTATCTCGAGGTTGCCTTGAGGATGCCCACCAGCACGGCCGCCTGGTCGGTGGTGAGCTCGGCAGGTGTGATGTTGAAATAGGTCTTGCATGCCGTCTTGATGCCATAGCAGTTGCTGCCAAAGTCCACGGTGTTGGCATACATGGTGAGGATTTCCTGCTTGTCATAGACCATCTCTATTTTGGTAGCCAAAATCCATTCCTTGCTTTTCACGATGAGCATCCTCAGTCCGGGAATGTCGCTGAGCAGTCCGTCTGAGGTCTGTGTCCGCATGCGGAACATGTTTTTCGCCAGTTGCTGGGTGATGGTGGAAGCACCGCGAGGGTCGCTTCTCACAATGGCATCCTTGATGGCACCCAACACACCTTGGAAGTCAATACCCCGATGGTGATAGAAACGCTCGTCCTCTGTATCTACAAGTGCGTCCCAGAAGACAGGGGCCACGTCCTCGTATTTCACCGGACTACGATTCTCATTGTAGAATTTCCCAATGGTTTTCCCATCTTTGCTGAACACTTCAGAGGCGGAGTTGGATGGTGGGTTTGAAATTTCGTAAAACCCCGGCGAGCGTCCGAAAAGGCCGAGGAAGTTGATGTCCACCATTCCGAAGTACACCAATGAGAAAATGATGAACGACACAACCCCCGATAGTATTTTGACGTACCATCGGCGTCCGATGAACAGGTGTGCATACCATCTGCACACCGCCCTCACCATTCGGAAAGGCCATAAGAGTATTCTCAATTCGTATTTCTTGTTGTGCTCTTGGTGAGCGTGGTCTATGATTTCACATTACCCGCCATTCTGGTCACATAGCTCAGAATTTGCTCCATGTCATCGGGATGGAACCACTTGATGCGTTGGTCTCTTTTCAACCAGGTTAGTTGCTTGCGGCAATAGCGCCGCGTGTTGCCTTGTATGCGTTCCACGGCTTCCTCGAGTGTGTACTTTCCCTCGAAGTAGTCGAACATTTCACGGTAGCCCACTGTGTTGAGTGCATTCACCCCTTTCAGGTGGTACACGCTTCTTGCTTCTTCCACCAGCCCGTTTTCTACCATGTCCTCTACTCTTTGGTTGATGCGTTCATATAGTTCGGCCCTGTCTCTGTTGAGGCCTATTTTCACTACATTGAACGGTCTTTCCCTTGGTGTGTTGGTGCGAAAGGAGGTGTATGTGCGCCCTGTCATATAGCATATTTCCAGGGCATGCACCACGCGGCGTGTGTTTTTGCGGTCCACTATTTGGTAGTATTCTGGGTCAAGTACCCTCAACTCCTCCAGTAGCCTTTCCAAACCCTCTGTTTCCAACCTTTGCTTCAACAGCCTTCTTGTTTCGTCGTCGATGGTGGGAATGTCGTCGATGCCGTCGCACACGGCGTCTATGTACATCATGCTTCCTCCCGACATGAGTGCGTGGGGGGAGTGCGACAGTTCACCAGGTGGTTGGAGAAGGCTTAGCACGTCGCTCTCGTATTTCGATGCGCTGTAATAGTCTGTCAAGTGCAGCGTTCCCACGAACAGATGCTTGACGCGTGCCATCTGGCTTGGGGTGGGGGCTGCCGTGCCGATGGGTATCTCGGCATACATCTGCCGGGAGTCGGCGTTGATGACCGGCACGCCCAGCATCTCTGCCAAATGCAGCGTGACGTCCGTTTTTCCCACGGCAGTGGGGCCTGTCACCACAAACAGCGTCTGCATGTCAGTTGCTTGCGAGTGCCTACCTGATGATGCCGCGCTGTGACGACTGTACGAATTGTATGATGTATTCCACCTCTTTGGTGATGGGCAGTTCTTGCTTGATGGCATCTATGCCTTCCTGCCTCACCGTCTTGGAGTAGAGGAGACGGTATGCATTGTGTATCAAGTCGATGGTTTCTGCGGAGTAACCTCTGCGGCGCAACCCTATGATGTTGATGCCGCAGTAGCGCGTTGGCTCCCTGCCAGCAATGATGTAGGGTGGAATGTCGAGACTGAAGCGGGAACCGCCTTGTATCATGACAAATCCTGCTATGCGGCAGAATTGGTGGCACAGCACGGCAGCGCTGATGATGGCATTGTCGTCCACAATCACTTCGCCTGCCAACTTCGTGGAATTGCCAATGATGAGGTTGTTGCCCAGGAAGCAGTCGTGCGCCACGTGCACGTTTTCCATCAGCAGGCAGTTGTTGCCTATCTGGGTGGTGCCTTTTGATGCCGTACCGCGCGAGATGTTGACATTCTCGCGAAAACTGTTGTTGTCGCCGATTTGGCAGATGGAGTCCTCGCCTTTGAATTTCAAGTCTTGGGGCTTGGCAGAGATGCTGCCTCCGGCGAAGAACTCGTTCCCGTTTCCTATGCGTGCACCATAGTTGATGGTGACGCTGTTCTGCAGCACGTTGCCGTTGCCAATCACCGTGTTGCGGTCGATGTAGCAAAATGGGCCAATGACGTTGTTGTCGCCAAGTTGCGCCTCGGGGTGGATGTATGCGAGTGGGCTGATTTGGTTCATAATGGATGTTTGGTCTTGTTTAGTGAATGGTAATGCTCGTGACGAGAGGTAATGCTTATTTGTTTTTTACAATCTGAGCAGTGAATGTGGCTTCCGCCACCACGATGTCGCCCACGAACATGTATCCCTTCATGGAACTGATGCCATGCCGGAGCGGGTGAAGGAGTTCCACCTTGAAAAGTAGTGTGTCGCCCGGCACGATTTTCTGCCGGAATTTCACGTCGTCTATTTTCATAAAATAGGTGGAGTATAGCTCCGGGTCTTCCACGGTGTTGAGCACCAGCAATCCTCCGCACTGGGCCATGGCTTCCACCATCAGCACGCCTGGCATGACGGGCTCTTGTGGGAAATGTCCTTGGAAGAAAGGCTCGTTGGCACTGACGTTCTTCACGCCTACGATGTAGTTGCTTCCTAATTCAATCACCTTGTCCACCAACTGCATGGGGTATCTGTGCGGCAGCAGTTCGCGGATGCGGTTGTTGTCCATCACGGGTGGGTCGTTGGGATTGTAGATGGGTGCTTGCACGCTGTGCTTGCGTATTTCGCGACACAAGAGGCGTGCGAACTTGTTGTTGATGGTGTGCCCCGGACGTGTTGCGATGATGCGTCCCTTGAGGGGTTTGCCGATGAGTGCCATGTCGCCCACAATGTCGAGCAACTTGTGTCGTGTACACTCGTTTTCCCATTGCAGCGGTCTTGGCTGGATGTATCCCATCTTTGTGGCGTCCATGTGTGGCACTTTGAGCAAGTCGGCGAGTTGGTCGAGGCGCTCCTGTGGTATCTGCCGCTCATAGATGACAATGGCGTTGTCCATGTCTCCTCCCTTGATGAGGTTGGCGTTGAGCAATGGCTCGATGTCGCGCACGAAGACGAAAGTTCTTGCCGGTGCCACTTCTTTTTCGAAGAGGCCGATGTTGTCGAGGGTTGCAAACTGGCTGTTGATGAATTTCGACTCAAAGGAGCACATCACGGTGATACTGAAGTCTTCATCGGGCAGGATGGTGATGCACGAACCGCTTTCCTCGTCCCTCACTTCTATCTTGTGTCTGATGATGTAATAGTCCTTCGGGGCGTTTTGCTCTTCGATACCCACCTTGTTGATGCATTCCACGTATGTGGCAGCGCTTCCGTCGAGGATGGGGAATTCGGGGCCGTTGACTTGAATGAGGCAGTTGTCGATGCCCAAGGCATAGAGTGCTGCCAGCCCATGCTCCACGGTGGAAACGCGTACGTCGTCCTGGCACAGCACGGTGCCACGCTGGGTGTCGGTCACCAGTTCGGCTTTCGCCTCAATGATGGGATGCCCGTCCAAGTCGATGCGTTGGATGCGCAGCCCGGTGTTTTCAGGTGCCGGATTGAAAGTCACCGTCAGATTGAGACCGGTGTGCAGTCCTTTTCCAAAGAGGGAGAAACTGCCCTTCAGTGTCTTTTGCTTATTCATCATGTTCCAATTTTTTCTTAAGTTCTTTGATTTCTTTCTGCAACTCTTTCAGTTGTTGTTGCATTTCGGGAAGGCGTCTTGTGAGTGCCACCTCTTTGAAGAAAGCTCTTGGCTCCTGGGTGGGCGAGCCGATGAGGGTCAGTCCGTCTTTCAGGTTGCCTATGACGCCGGATTGTGCGCCGATGTTCACCTTGTTTCCCACGGTGATGTGCCCTGCCAGTCCGGCCTGTCCTCCCAGCATGCACCATTGTCCCACCTTGGTGCTTCCGGCCACTCCCACTTGGGCCGACATGACGGTGTTGGCGCCGATGTCGGTGTTGTGGGCTATCTGCACCAAATTGTCGAGCTTGACCCCCTTGCGCACATACGTGCTTCCCATCGTCGAGCGGTCGATGCATGTGTTTGCGCCTATCTCCACGTTGTCCTCGATGGTGACGATGCCTATCTGAGGTATCTTGTCGTATCCTTCCGGCCCTGGTGCGAAACCGAAACCGTCGGCGCCCACCACACTGCCGGCATGGAGGATGACGTTGTTGCCTATCTTGCAACCGTGGTAGATGGTTGCTCCGGGATATAGTGTGCATCCATTGCCCACTTTCACCCCTTCACCGATGTAGGCATGGGGGAACACCTGGCAGTTGTCGCCAAGTTCGACGTTGTCGCCTACGAAAGCGAAGGGACCGACATAGCAGTCGTTGCCGATTTTTGCTGTTGGTGAGATGAAAGCCAGCGGGTCGATGCCCTTCTTGCGTGGTTTCATCGATTCGTACACCTGCAGCAACTTGGCCACGGTCTCGTATGCGTTGGCCACGCGTATGAGGGTGGCTTCCACGGGATGGTCCAATGCCAGGTCTTCATTGACGAGCACCACGCTCGACTTGGTTTCGTAGATGTAATGTGTGTACTTGGGATTGGAAAGGAATGAGATGGCTCCCTCCTTGCCCTCTTCAATTTTGCAGAATGAGTTGACAAGAGCGTCGGGGTTTCCCTCCACTTTTCCACCCACCATGTCTGCTATCTGTTTTGCTGTAAATTGCATGTCTTTTGATGATTGATAACTGATTCTTCGGATTAATGGAATGCAAAGATACGAATAATTTCCGTAATAACGGCAAAGAGGTGTGAATTTAACGAGTTTTCACCGTTACTTTCACGCCAAGTGCCTTTTTCCATTCCTGCAAACAGGCATACCATTCCTTTTCGCTGTGCATTCCGAAGGACTCGTTGTCGCTGCAAAATGAGATGTGGTACGTCAGGTGGTTGCCGTTTACTTTCACCACGTATGGGTAGTTGTCCTTGTTGGCTGGCAACTCGTTTTCCACAACCTCCTGGGGGAGGCAGATGCCCAATCCCACGGTCTCGCGCTTGTGTCCGGCGGAGTCCTTTTCCGATACGGGCCAGTCGGTGCCCCAGCATCCTCTCAACCCTTTTTTGTCGCTGAACTCGGTGGAGTTTTTCACGTTGATGACACCGGTGGAGAATCTCAAGTCGCTCACGTCACGACTGAAAGACACGTCAACACGGCAGTCGCGATGGCCGGCATGGAGAGTGTAGAGGGTGGTCATGTCCACCGGTTGGCTCGTAGGAGTTACCTCCTCTTGCCACTATTCGCTGCCCCCTGTGCTCCACGTCGCTCACCATCACGGGTTCTTTTCCGTCCCATCCCCGCAGGGTGCCCACGCCGAAGGTGTTGCCCACCCACAGCACGTCGTCGCCAAAGCCGGCTACCTTCTGCTCTGTGTCGGGATAGAATTGTGTCTGCTTCAACTCCAACCCCTTGCGGTATTTCCCATAAATGTCCACCGTCTGTCGGTGGTCGAAGTAGATGCGATAGGCCACCAGTTCGTTCTCGAAGGCCGCCCCATGGTGGTGGAGCATCCAGTAGGGATTGACACCCCTGTCCACGGTGAGGTTTTGGATGTACAGGTCTTGCTTGTTGCTCTCCTTGATTTTCTTGTTGGTGAGCATCATGTCCACATACACTTTGGGTTCGTATTGTCGTGGAGCACCGCTGTCATAGAGTGTCACTTTCAGCGTTTTCTCTCCGCGTTTCTCCAAGTCAGTGAGCAGGAAGAGTTCGTCGTATGTGCCGTCGCCGTCGAGGTCGTCGAGTTGGCAGGGTATTTCCTTTCCATTGTCGGTGACCATGGCGGAGCGCACCTCCATGGCATGCGCTTTCAAGTTGATGCTCACCGGGTAATCCTTGGCAGGGATGGTGCTTTCGTTTTTCAATGACAGCTCGAATGATTTTTGTGCCATCAAGGCCACAGGCATGGCAGCAAGTACGAGCAGGGTGGCTGTTTTTCTCATTTTATGTAGTGTTTAGGTTGATTTCATTTTGCAGAGAGGTTTTGGTCGTCCATTTCTCCGTAAAATGTGATGTTGGAGCGGTTTTTGGAGGCTACCAGGATGACGGCACGTCCATTTTCATACACATCGATGTAATAGATATATTGGTCTTCGTCGCTGTCCACCCCCATTTTGATATTGTATTCCTTTTTGTTACGGCTGGTCTCATAACTGATGACCTTTCCTGTGAAGTTGAGGCCTTTCCCACCGCCGTAAGGTACGGAGTAGGCTCGTCCGAAGAAGGGAAGATAGGAGACGACGGTGTCGCCATTTACTTTCAAGGAATAAGGGCTGGAGAGGTTGATGGGTGCTCCGCCGGTGGGATGTGCGCTTTGCACGGAGATGGTGTAGTTTCTGTCGAGAAGAGCTTTTTGCACCATCATGGCTTGTTGCTGTTGTCTCTCCGCTTTTGAAAGTCCCGACGGGTCGGTGCTGGCGCATGAAAGTATCGCGAGACAGGCAACCATGCACAGTGCCATTGTTTTTATGAAGTCTTTTGTCATCTTCTTTAGGAGTTGTGTTGTAAAGTTATGTGAAAGTCATTTGAATTCCTTGAAAGCATCCATGATGATGGTGGGCCGGTGGTTGTCAAAAGCCCCGAGCGGATATGCTCCCTCCAGTTCGGGTGCCCAGTAGAACACGCCGTGGCAATGTCCGCCGCAGTCGTTGCGGGCGGCATCGAGGATGGCCTTCATGACGGCCTTGCCCTCAACGGGCTTCTTGCTCTCCACGCCCGTCTCCACCACCATCGACTCCGTGCCGTATTTCTCATACATGCGCTTGATGTTGCTGGCGAAGTCGCGTATGGTGCCTTGGGCGTCTTTTTCCAGGCCTGCCTCTTGGTCCCAGTAAGGATAGACGCTAAGTCCGATGAGGTCCCATTTGGCACCATGTTTCTTCAACCCGTCAAAGATGAAATCATAACGCTTCGGGTCGCATCCCCCATCGAGGTGTACGATGACTTGTGCATCAGGAAAGACCTGCTTCACTGCCTCATACCCGGCTTGTGACAGTCCGGCATACTGCTCCATGTTTTCCTCTGCCCGGCCCATCGGCCACAAGAATCCGTGCGTGGTCTCGTTGCCCACCTGCACCCATTTCACGTCGATGTGGTGGTCTTTGAGCTGTTGCAACACCTCTCGTGTGTGTGCGGCCAACTCATGTTTCATCTCGTCATATTTCAAGTATTGCCACGAGGCGGGGATGTGCTGCTTTCCTGGGTCGGCCCACCAGTCGCTGTAATGGAAGTCCACCATCACGGCCATGTTGTAATACTTGGCTCGCTTGGCCATTTCCAGCACGTCGTCCTTGTTGCAGAATCCTCCTCGTGGGGCCACCCACACGCGAAGTCTGACGGCATTCAACCCATATTCGGCCATCAAGGCGGTGTTTTCCCTTATTTCGCCTCGTGTGTTGTAAAGCCTTTGGCCGTGGGCTTCCATGGCGGTGGTGCCGCTGATGTCCGCCCCCAACCAGAATGTCCGTTGCTCTTGTCCGTATGTGGCTGATGCCGATACAAACAATAGGGTGAGGAGGATGTATGTTTTCAATATGTTGTCCATAAGATGTGGCGAATGATGTGTTGCAATGATGTGACAAAGTTAATGAATTGTCAGCGAAATAGCAAATAATTCACACTTTTTTTGTTTATTATGCTCTTTTGTTACCATTCAGCGATGATTATATAACATATAATTACCGTATAATTATACATAACCTTGTGCTTATAGCGGTTCAAAAATGGGAGAAACATATAATTTATGTCCATTCCTTTAAGAATTTTTGCCTAATTCGCGGTAATTCGTGTTAAAAGAAAAATCGCTGAATAATCACGCTCTTTTGTGAGGTGATTATCACAACTCAATAACAAATGTGGCTCCATAGTTCCCTGACCACTTTCTCGGGGTCCCATTTGCCCTTGAAGGTCCATGTGGCGGTGACGGTGTGGTATTCTGGCGAACCTTCTGCCTCGCTGAGGTTGTCGTTCATCCACGTGCCATGCCCGCCCTCGCGTGTGCAGTTGTTGAAATAGACACGCTGCCCCCAAGGGCAGGGGTCGAGCACCTTGTCGGTATAGGCATAGCCAATGTTGCTGTCGAGGATGTTTTTCGACATGGAGCACGACACGAAATAGAACTGGGCATCATGGTGGTATCTTCCTAAGGGCGTAGGACTTGCGGCATCGAAATGGGAATTGGTGATGACCAGCTTCTTGTCCTTGTCGCCACGTCCGTCATGCCAGACGATGGCGCGGCTGTCACCATAGAACTTGCACCTTGTGGCGTAGCACCATCCCCTGGGGCAGAGGAAGTCCACGCCGGGGCAGCGCAGCGAGAGGTCGGCATGATAATACATGCCATTGCCCTCCGGCGCCCATAGGGAGAGGGCGTCGTTGCCGTCGGCCCAGATGTTGCAGTTGACGATGATGGTTCGGGTGGCTCTGCCAAAGACGGCCATTTGATGGCGTGTGGTGTTCTCCACGGTGGTGCCGTAGTTGTTGTAGATGGTCATCCCGCTGATGACGCAGTCGTCGGCACCTTCCTGTAGCACCACCACGCCGTTGCCCACGGGCTTCCCGTCATATTCTGTCACCAAGCGTTTGTCGTTGGCTTCTGCCAAGACGAGGATGGTGCTGTCCCTGTCTTCGCCCACCAGCACGATGTGAGGCCTGCAAACGATGACTTTTTGGTTGTACGTGCCTTTGCGAATGAGGATGGTGTAAGGCCTTGTGCCGTCGCGAGGTGCCTTGTCGATTGCTTCTTGTATCTGCTCACCGGGTTCGACCACGGCGTCGAAGCGTGAGGGGTCGGCTTTTATCGGCTCAAAGATGTTGAGCAAGCCGTTTTCGTTGGCTCCCTTGGTGGAAAGACTGATGGACACCTTATGCGTGGGGTCGTACTTCTCCGCCCAGCGTGAATAAATGTCATAGAGCGAGGCAGGGCGGTCGCCATACCATGCATATCCGTTGCGACGTTCCGAACCGATGTCCTCCAGCCGCTGTCGTGGCACGCCGTCGCGGTCGCAAACAAAGGGACGGCATCGTTCAAGGTCGTAGTAACGTGCCCACAAGGGGTTGCCATTCGGGTCTTCCACTAATTGAATGTCACGCTGGCCGGAAGCCTGGTCATAGACTCTTTTCAGTCGCAACCCTGTCAGTTTGTAGGTGTCCAGCCATTTCATGGCCCCGTGTATGGCTTTTTTCACTCTTTCGTCGGGAAGTGGGAGCGACATAAGCAAGTGTGTGATGGAGGCACTTTCCATCGAACAGAAAGAAGGTAGTTCAAACGCCCTGGCTGGGGCGGGGAGGAAGGTTTCGCGGTTGTGCTGCTGGCACCACACGGTGGGTTGTCCGTCCACCACAATCTGGGTCTTCAGGATGCACTCCACCCCTTTGTCGAATGCTGCTTGTGCTTGCTTGCGAAGGGCCTTGGTAGTGAGGGCTTTTTCAAAGGGTGCCTTGGCCTCTGCCACGTCGCGGAGCAGGAGCATCGTGTTGACCATGGCGTCGTCGTTGTAGGTGATATGCACTTGGTAGCCGTGAGGGTTGGGCCAGAACTGTGGCCAGCCGCCATTGTCGTATTGTCCGGAGAGCAGGTATTCCACGGCATGGCAGAACGCCTCGCGCACTTGCTTGTCGTGGGTGGCGTGGAAGAGGCGTGCCAAGAAACGCATCTGGATGTTGGTGGCGTCGTTGTCAGTGGTGGAGTCGTCGATGCGTTGCTTGTCGGCAAGCACTTTCGCGCGCTCCTCGTCGCTGAGAGGGCTCACCATGTCTATGTTCTTGGGCCACCCACCTGTCACGCGTTGATAGAGCATCAGTTGGTCGCCTATGCGGCGGGCTTCTGAGGATTTGAAGAACGCGTCATCTGTGGTGTGCAACACGTGCTTCCATTGCCGGCTGTGTACTTGGGCCGAGGTTTGGAGTGTCATGCTCATGCAGCAAAGACACAACATGAACTTCAACAGTTTTCTTGGAAATAAATTCAATGTCATACAATTGTTATTAGAAGGTTGATAACATCCATCGTCCAGTCATGGATGATGTGCCATGCCAATGGTATGCAAAAGTACATATAATTCCTCGATTTATATCAAGTAATGTGCAAAAAACCACATTTTTAACCCCTTTTTCGGTCGAATAAAACGTTTTTTTACTACTTTTGCACTCCAAAAATTATCTTTAAATAAAAATGAGAGTAAAAGACATTCCTGTATTGCTGCTCACCGGCTACTTGGGCAGCGGCAAAACAACTTTGGTAAACAGAATACTTTCCAACTCCATGGGAGTGAAGTTTGCAGTCATTGTAAACGATATCGGCGAGGTGAACATCGATGCCGACTTGATAGAGAAAGGGGGCATCGTGGGCAAGAAGGACGAGAGCCTCGTGGCCTTGCAGAACGGATGCATCTGCTGCACGTTGAAAATGGACCTCGTGGAGCAACTGCGAGACATCACACGCATGAAGAAGTTCGACTACATCGTCATCGAGGCAAGCGGCATCTGCGAGCCGGCTCCCATCGCGCAGACCATCTGCTCCATGCCCACCATGGGAGTGGAGTATGTCAAGGACGGCCTGGCACGCCTCGACTGCATCGTCACCGTGGTGGACGCACTGAGGATGCAAAGCGACTTCGCCAATGGCGATGACTTGCTCAAAAGCAATCTGGACGAGGAGGATATCGAAAACCTCGTGATACAGCAAATAGAATTTTGCAACATCGTGCTGCTCAATAAGATATCCGAAGTGACCAAGGAGGAGCGCGAGCGCATCAAGCAAATCATCCGTTCGCTGCAACCAAAGGCGCAAATCATCGAATGCGACTATGGGGAAGTGGAGTTGGAGAAAATCCTCAACACACACGCCTTCGATTTCAACGACGTGGCTTCATCGGCTACCTGGGTGAAGGAACTGGAAAGCCATCATGAAGAGGATGAACACGAGGAGGATGATGACGACCATGACCATGACGACGATGATGATCACGAACATGACCATCATCACGACCATGATGAAGACCACGACGATGACCACGACGAAGACCATGATGAAGACCACGACGAAGACCATCATCATGAGGAGCATGGGCATCACCACCATCATCACCATCATCACGAGGGTGGGGAAGTGGAGGAATATGGCATCGGCACCTACGTGTATTACCGCCGCCAACCCATGGACTTGGGGCTGTTTGATGAGTTCGTGGCCCGCAAATGGCCCAAGAACGTCATCCGTGCCAAGGGATTGTGCTATTTCGACGACGAGAGGGAGACATGCTACCTCTTCGAGCAGGCTGGAAAACAGTTGAGCATCAAGAATGCAGGACAATGGTATGCCACCATGCCCGCCGACGAACTGCGGCAGCTGTTGGAGCGCGAGCCGGGGTTGCGTCGCGACTGGGACGAGCGTTATGGCGACCGAATGCAGAAAATCGTCTTTATCGGACAGAAACTCGACAAAAAGTACATAGCCGCAGAATTGGACAAGTGTCTGGTGGAATAGGAATGTAATACAAACTCGTATGAGAAAGTTCGCTCTTCTGACGGCAGTCGCCTTGGGCATGCCTTTCACGCTCATGGCGCAATTGGTCATCAATGAGTTGATGCAGTCGAACATCGACTGCATCATGGATGACCTCAACGAGTTTCCCGACTCCTGGGTGGAACTTTACAACCCGGGAGAAGGGGTCGCAAACCTGCAGGACTATCGTATCGGACTGACAGAGAATGCCGGCGAGGCTTGGCAACTGCCTACTCGACAACTGCCAAAGGGTGCCTTCCTCGTTGTTTATTGCGACAAGGAGGCCAGCAAGTTGCACACCGATTTCAAACTGGAGTCGGGAGAGGGTGGGGCGGTGTATCTCTTCAAAAACGGCGTCGTGGTGGACAAGGTGACGGAGATGGACAAGCAGCCGGCTCCCAACATCGCCTACGGACGAAGGGTGGATGCCTCCGAGCAGTGGGGGTATATGGAAAAGCCTACTCCCGGCACCGCCAACTGTGGGAAGGTTTGCAGCCAGATCTTGGGTGAGCCGATATTCAGTGAGAAGGGAAGGGTTGTCGAGGGAAGGCAAACCATCTTCCTCCGACTGAGTGTGCCGGAGGGAAGTCCCGAGGGCACCGTCATCCGCTTCACCTACAATGGCAGCGAACCCACCGAAAGCAGTCCTACCTATCAAGGACAGCTGTCCATCACCAAGACCCAGGTCATCAGGGCGAAGCTTTTCTGCGAGGGATGGCTCTCGCCACGATCCACCACGCAGTCATACATCTTTCACAACCGCGAGGTCACCATCCCCGTCGTCTCCATCGTCACCGACAACAAGTATTTCTTTGACAACAAATTGGGCATCTACGTCGATGGCACTTACAAAAGTGGAAAGAAGAACTATGAGTTCGACTGGCGTCGCCCCATCAATATGGAGTATTTCGAGGGGGCCGATGTGGAAAGCGGCATTAACCAGCTCTGTGAGACGCGTGTGCAGGGAGGTGCCTCCCGTGGCTCGCAGTTGAAGTCGCTCGTGGTATATGCCAACAAACGGTTCGGGAAGAAGCAACTCAAATACGAATTCTTTCCCGACCAAAGGCCGGGACTCGTGAAATACAAGTCGATCATCCTGAGAAACGCCGGCAACGACTTCGACTATCTCTACATGCGCGATGCCATCATCCAGCGCACCATGGCGGCAAACACCGACCTCGACTGGCAGGCATGGCGGCCGGCGGCATTCTATGTCAATGGCATTTACAAAGGTATGCTCAACATCCGCGAGCGAAGTACGGGAGACAACATCTTCACCAATTACGACGGCTTGGAGGACATCGACATGCTGGAGAACTGGTATGAAGTGAAGGAGGGGGATGATGCAAACTGGAAACTGTTTGAAGCCTTTTACGGCGAGCACGGCCACACGCTTGAGGAATATGCCCAGTGGATTGACTGGAAGGAGTTCATCAACCTCATGGTGATGAACCTCTTCTACAACAACCAAGACTTCCCCGGCAACAACATCGTGATGTGGCGCCCTCGGAAAACCGGCGGCCTCTGGCGCTTTGTGGCCAAGGACACCGACTTCGGACTGGGACTCTATGGCTCCAGTGCCTCCTACAACTCCATCGAGTGGATATACAATCCCAACTACGACTCCGGCCGCAACTGGGCCAACCATTATGAGCATACGCGCCTCTTCCGCAGGATGATGGAAGACAACGACTTCAAGAGGGAGTTCATCGACCGGGCTGCCATCTACATGGGCGACTTCATGAACTCCAAAGGCACCCGGGAGTTTTGGGACCCGATGTACGAGGCCATCAAGAACGAATACCCATACCACCGCAAACTCATCAACCAATGGTGGCCCAACTATGACAGTGAACTTTCCACCGCCCGCGATTGGCTATCGGCCCGCACCAACCATTTCTACAACCACCTCTCAAAATACTACCAATTAGGCACACCCGTCCCCATTCAGGTCAACGTGGATGCCACTGATGAGGACTTGGAGGCTGTGTCCACCACCATCAATGGCATTCCTCTGAGCAAGGGTACGTTCGATGGCAAGTTTTTCACCGGTCGGCCCATGACCATCCAGACAACACCAAAAGGCGACCGGCAAGTCACTGGCTGGATGATGGTGACAGTTTCATCAAGCGGCACCACCACCACGGTGAGAAACGGCCCATCACTCTCTTTCAACGTGCCTGCCTGCCAGAAGGTCATCATCCGAGCAACCTTTGATGACTACGACGGCATGGACGACATAAGGGAGCAATTCTGCCACTGGAGACGCGAGGGCGACCAACTGACCCTCATGGGGGTGCCTGCAGGGCAAAAGGTATGTGTGTATGATTTACGGGGCGTCCTCGTCACGCAGTGCCTTGGCAATGGCAGCGACTTGCAACTCGCCCTCCCCGCCTCGTCCATGTTTGTCATCAGGACGGGCAACCAAGCGTTCAAAGTGAGATGATGTGAAGGGGATGCCTATTTCCCGTCGCTTTTCTTGATGCGGTATTTGATGGAGCGTATGGCTTCCCTGCCTATCCCCATGATGCGGCATATCTCCTCGTCTGTCTTTCCTATCTCTTGGAGAATGAGGAAGAAGGCGTTGTGAGGCGTCAAGTTGGGATGTTGCTGATTAACTTTCTTGAAATAGAAAATGTGCGAGGCATGGTAGTATTCCACAAAGCATTTGTATTCGTCGGCACTCCATTCCAAGGTCGTGCCGTTGTGTAGCACATGGTCGTAGAGAACTTTTCCGTGTGAGAGTCTCACGGACATGCCGTCCACCAGTTGTTTGATGCTGGTGCTCAACTCGTCTATCTTTTGCAGGTTTTGCTTGCGCTCGGCTTTCAACTCCTCTACATGGGCATGGTAGGAGGCAATGGCTTGCTTCACGTATTCTTCGTTCTGGGTCTGTTGCTTCTTTGCCTGCTCCAGGAGGGCGTTTTGGTTCTTCAGAAACTCCACTTGGGATTCATATTCCGTTATCTTGATGGTGTCTTCCTTGATGCATTGGTCGGCATTTCTCACCTTTTCTTCCAACTGCTCCTTTTCATTCACGTATTGGTTGAGAAGGATTTTCTGTTCGTTCATGGCCGTTTTGGCCTTTTCCTGCTGATAGTAGTGATAGACTATGAGGAAGAGGATGACACCTACCAATACGGCAGCGACAATACCCCATGCCATCAGCTTTTTCTCAAAGGCATGGCTTGCGGCCTCCTCGTCGTAACGTTGTTGCAAGGTTTGTATGGACCTGTCTTTGAGTGCTGTGTTGACGCTGTCCTTGATGGCATAGACGGCATACAACCTTTCGCAGGCATCCTCCAACCCTCGGTGGTGGTCCAGGTCATACTGCAACATGTTGTATATGACAACATCCTTGGGCATGCCGTCGTTGTTTTCCTTTATACAGACGTCGGCAAGGTTTCCTAATGTGAGGGAGTTCTCTTGGTATTTCAAAGCCTCCTCGTAGCAGTTGCGGGCTTGTTGCCATTCACCTCTTTTATAATGCATGAATCCCATGCATGCTAAGAAATGGGGCTTGTCTTCCGGGTAGGCTTCATCCAAATAGGGTGCCAGCCTTTCCGCATAAAGGCAAAAACTGTCAGCCATCTCAAGGTTTTGGAAGGCGTGGCATAGATGATAATAGGAATAGGCTATCCAGTTCTTTTCGGTCGCTCTCTGTGCCACGCGTAATGACTTCCGTGCATAGTCCAACTGCAGGTTGTAGTTGCCGGCAAAACCATTGACGTAATACAAGCTTTCATCGATTTTATACAACTGGCGCAGGTTGCCTGTTTGCTGAGCGATGTTTTCGGCTTCCTTGAACAGGACGACCGCTTGCTGATAGTCTTCCCTGTCGTAATAGCCGGAGGCTTTGTAATAATAGGCATCAGTCAACTTCTCTTTATCTCCGCTCTGCTTGTAATAATTGATGGCGAAGTCTATCAGCGAGTCGGAAGAGAGAGTGTTGGCTGTCAGGTAGGATGTCTGTGTCAAGAGCAGGTTGTAGTGAGCCTTGTCTCCGTCTTCACTAAAGGGTGTGTCCTGCAATTTCAGCACCTCATGGTAGGCTGAGTCGTTCAGACCTTCCACCAAGAGGGAGTCGATGGCTGTGAGGCTTGGCGCTCCAGAGCGTAGGCCGCACCCCATGACGAATGTGATGATTGCAACGATGAATAACAGTCTTTTTCTCATAGCAATAGCGTTGGACATGCAAAATTACGAATAAACGAGTGAAATGCAAAAGGAAAGCTTGCTTTTCTTTTCTACAACCCCTTCATATATATTCCTGCTAGTACAAGCGATGGTAACCATTTAGCAAAATCATAAAACATATAATTATCATATAATTATTCAAGAATTGTCACTCATAGGTGTAAAAAGATGGGTGAAACTTATAATTTACGTCTATTTCATTAAAAAATTTATGTCCAATTCGTGGATATTCGTGTTGAAAAAAATAATC
>CADBBP010000072.1 GCA_902792855.1 uncultured Prevotellaceae bacterium | reverse complement strand
ATTATTGTTGAATGTTTATGTTAATATGAATGTTTTTACTGAAAACGGTTGCAAATATAATATGAAATATAAACAACTCCAAGAATTAAAAGATTTTTTAAGTTTTATTAATATTTTGATTGCATTTTGTTTCTATTCAGTGATGATTATTTTTAACGCGAATTACCACGAATTAATCAAAAAATTTTTTACAAAACAGAAGCCAACCCAAAAAATGAGATTTCTGATGAAGATTTTCTTTGAAATGGATGGATTCTCATCTATTATTCGTATGTTTGCAGTCGAAAGGCAAAATGTGCCATCATCATGGATGGTTTCCTTAGGTCTTACGTCAGCCAAAACTTTGTATGAACATCATTTTGCATATTTGAAAACCTAATATAAAAACAATGAAAGTAAAAATTCAGACCATGCTGGGCGACATCATCGTTCGCCTATACGACGAGACCCCTCTGCATCGGGACAATTTCCTGAAATTGGCAAAGGAGGGCTATTATGACGGGACGCTGTTCCATAGGGTCATCAAGGACTTTATGATTCAAGGTGGCGACCCCGACTCCAAGGGTGCTCCTGCCAGCAAGATGCTGGGGGCGGGTGGTCCCGATTACACCATTGAGGCGGAAATCAAGGACAACCTGTTGCATAAGCGCGGTGCGTTGGCTGCTGCCAGGCAGGGCGACCAGGTGAACCCCGAGCGAAGGAGCAGCGGGTCGCAGTTCTACATCGTCTGGGGACAGGTCTATAGTGAGGGGCAACTGCGACAGTTCTCCAAGCAGTTGCGGATGCAGCGCGTTCAGGAAGCCTTCAATGCCCTTGCCGCCGAGCACCGCTCGGAAATCATGCAGATGCGCAGGGACCGTGACCGCGCCGGACTTCAGGAGTTGCAGGAGCGACTGGCTGCTGAAGCCGACAAGCGTGTCGGCAATGTCGGCCTTTCCGACGAGCAGATACGCGTTTACTCCACTGTCGGCGGCACGCCCCACCTTGACGGGCAATACACCGTGTTTGGAGAGGTGGAGGAAGGCCTTGATGTCGTGGAGATGATACAAGGCACCGCCACGAGGCGTAACGACCGCCCCATTGACGATATTGAAATGAGGGTTTCGGTTGTCGAGTGACAAGGTTGGGTTGGGATTGAAACATCGTTGCCATCGTCATTTGGATAATTATTTAGTTATATAATTATTTAGTTATATAATTATTTAATAATATAATTATTTAATAAAATAATTGGCATTTTGTTTGTATGTCTCATTCTTTATTCCTATCTTTGCGTCGTTCTTCCATTTTTTATGGTGAGAAATACATTTTTGATTGAGAATTTGAAGGAAATATAAACGATGATGGGGTCAATCACAACTGTTCATTGAATTTTTGAGTTCATTGATCTTGGGCGATGTCTCCATGCCAACCTAAACCGATAGCCATGAAGGAAAGATTGAAAATGATTGTTGCTTGGCTGCTTGAGAAGCGTGTGGCCTCCTCGCAGCGAAGTTTGGCGGTGACGATGGGATACAACCCCTCGTCGTTCTCCCAGATTATCAACCAACATGTGCCGCTGAGTGAGAAATTCCTGCACCGACTGGTTACCATCGAGCCACGCGTCAATCTGGAATGGGTGCGCACGGGCAAGGGTGAGATGCTCCTCGACAAGGAGATGGACGACGACCTGTTCTTGTTGGAGAGTGGCAGGAAGATGGAATTTGTGACGGAGAACCCGCATGGCGCACGTATCTACGAGGTGGGCGACAAGTTGTATATGAAGGTCAAGCATGTGCCGTTTGCCGCCTTCGGGCAGTTTGCCAACGACTCCGACCGCCTGGACCCCTACGAGGAGGAGTGGGGGTGGGAGACCTACGAGGTGGACCGCAAGGCGCGGGGATATTACCTCTCCTTTGAGGTGAAGGGTGACTCCATGGACGACGGCACGCGGCAGAGTTTCGAACCGGGCGACCGCGTGTTGGTGCGTGAGTGGGAGCGCGACCGCTGGGCCTCGCTGTGCTACAAGGACCATCCTTTCTGGGTGGTGGTCTTCGGCTCCAGCGTGCTCATCAAACAAATCATCGACGAGGACCCCGTCAACGGCACCTTCACGTTCCACTCCCTCAACCCGTCGCCTGAATATGCCGACTTCACCCTCAGCCAGAACGACATACGCGCCTTATACCGCATCATCACCAAAAAGACACGCCCCATATTCTATTGAGGGGCGTTTCATGGAGCCTAACGTTTAACCATTTATTGCAAACTGTTATGAGAAGACATTTCCTTTTCCTCTTGGCCATGGCCCTCCCTCTCTTGTCGCCGGCGCAGGAGCGTGCGGATTTCAACGTTGTGCCGAAGCCCCGGCAGTGTGTGGAGCAGAAAGGTGGGGACCTCGCCTTGTCGTCGGTCCAGGCCATCGTCTTCGAGGGTGGCGACGAGATGCGTCGCAATGCCTCCTTCCTTGCCGGATATGTGGGCGAGGTGCTTGGCACGGAACCACCGGTGCGCTCCTCAAAGGTGCGCGGCCCTGCCATCACCTTGCGACTGAACAAGAAGATGGTGGGTGAGGAGGCCTACCGTATCACAGTGGACCGCAAGGGGGCTGTCGTGGAAGGGGCCACGCCGCAGGCTGTCTTCCGTGGCGTGCAGACGTTGCGCAAGGCGCTGCCGCCAAAGCGCACCAGCGAGGTGTTGGTGCCGGCGGTGGTGGTGGACGACGAACCTCGTTTCGCCTACCGCGGCATGCACCTTGACGTGAGCCGTCATTTCTATGACATGGACTTCGTCAGGCAGTACATCGACATGCTCGCGCTGCACCACATCAATGTCTTCCATTTCCACTTGACCGACGACCAGGGGTGGCGCGTGGAAATCAAGAAATACCCACGCCTCACCGAGGTGGGGGCATGGCGCGACCGCACGGTGGTGGGGCGCAACACCGGGCTTTATCACTGGCAGCGTTATGGAGGCTTTTTCACGCAAGAGCAGATACGCGAGATTGTGGACTATGCGGCGCGGCGATACATCACCGTGGTGCCGGAGATTGACATGCCGGGACACATGGAGGCCGCCCTTGCGGCATACCCGGAACTGGGGTGCACCGGCGGTCCCTACGAGGTGGAACCCAACTGGGGGGTGTTCGACGACATCCTCTGTGCCGGAAAGGATAAGACGTTTGAGTTCGTCGAGGGGGTGCTGGAGGAACTTATTCAGCTCTTCCCGGCGGAGTATTTCCACATTGGTGGCGACGAGGCTCCCCGCAAGCGGTGGGAGGAGTGTGCGCTTTGTCAGCAGCGCATCGCCAAGGAAGGTCTCAAGGGCGATGGGAAACATTCGGCCGAGGACCGCCTGCAGGGGTATTTCATGAAGAGGGTGGAGCGCTTCCTCAACAGCAAGGGGAAGAAGGTCATCGGTTGGGACGAGTTGCTCGACTGCGACGTCAACCCCTCTACCACCATTATGAGCTGGAGGGGCGTGGAAGGTGGAATAACGGCTTCGTCAAAGGGGCATGATGTCATCATGGTGCCTACGTCGTGGTTTTATTTCGACTACTACCAGGTCTCTGAGGATAATTGGAACAAGCCCTTCCTCATCGGCGGATATGTGCCATTAGAAAAAGTGTATTCCTTCGAACCGGCACCCGATACGCTCACAGCGGAGCAAAAGGCGCACATCATCGGCCTCCAAGCCAACCTCTGGACAGAATACATCTACACCAAGGAATTAGCTGAGTATCAGGTTCTCCCAAGAATGGGTGCCCTCTCAGAGCTCCAGTGGATGCTGCCCGAGCAAAAAAACTACGAGGAATACAAGGCCCGCCAGCGCAGGCTCAATGCCATCTACGAGGCAAAAGGCTGGAAATACTGCAAGGAGGAGTTTAAGGATTAAGGGCGTTATGGCGTTATTCCGTTATTCCGTTATATCGTTATTCCGAAATCTCGTTATAACGTTATTCCGTTATTTCGTAATTCCGATTTTTCGTTATTACGGAATAACGGTATAACGTCATCCCGTCATCCCCTCATCCCGTAATGTTTCTTGTCCCCCGGCATTCTGGATAGCCTGAGCAGCTCCAGAATTCTTTGCCGGAGTTGATGCCTTTCTTGGCCATTCTTTTTATCATTGGCTTGCCGCACACGGGGCAGGTGGGGGAGTTGTTTTCCTTGCTTTGTTCTTGGCGATAGTTGAGACGCTCTGCTGTGAGACCTTCGGTGAAGCCCCCTTCCTGTCTGAAGGCCTCCATCTGTGCTTCTATCTGTTTGCCAAGCATCATGGCAAGCCGGTTGCAGAGTACAATCATGCATTGTGCTGCTGTGATGGAGTTGTCCTTCATCAGCCATGGGTCAAAAAGATGCTTCTGTCTTAGGATATGAACGCTGCTGTTATATTGGACATCATCTTGATAGGTGGGTTTTTCGAGGGGAATGGCGGCCACTTGACGGTATTCCTGTGCAAAGGTGGACCACGGCAGTTGCTCTTGTCTTAGCAGCCAGTTGAGATAGTCGTTGGTGAGTTCGGCGAGAGTGGCTCGGGCCACGTCTGTCAGTCGCATCTCTGCCTCGCGTGATGTGGACTGACGAGAATTTCCTTCTGCTATGTTTGCGGGGGCTGAGCGGGCCGCCTGTGTCATTTGGTCATATAATCGTCCGCAAGGGTCATTGCTGTGGTTTAGATAGCGTGAGCAAAATTCTTGTGTCGCAAGCTGAATGACATTCGCAAGAACCCATGTGTCAAGCCAGTAATATCCAAACCTTTTTATTTTCAGCTTCATTTTTTTTATTTTTTGGTGTCGTTATTCCGTTATTCCGTTATATCGTTATTCCGTTATCACGATAAGCGTTATACCGTTATATCGTTATTCCGTTATTCCGAGGTTTCGTCATGCCGTTATTCCGTTATATCGTTATTCCGCCGCCATTTCGCCATAGCCCCTCCCTCACTCAAAAACCTTGAAGTCATAGCCTTGCTCGCGCAGCCATCTGAGGGACGCGGGCAAGGCTATGTGAAGTTTGTCGATGCTTTTGAGCGAGTCGTGGAAGGTGATAATGGACCCGTTGCGTGAGTAAGTCTTTACGTTTTCCACCACGTCGCTGGCAGTCATTCTTCTTGAGTAGTCACGTGTGACGAGGTCCCACATGACGATTTGGTATTTTTTGCGGAGCCAGTAATATTCTGCGGGTGTCATCCACCCGTGTGGTGGTCTGAATAGGTGTGCGCCAATGAGTTGGTTGGCTTTCTCTGTGTTTTCCAGGTAAGTTTTTGTGAGGTGTTTCAGCCCTCCGAGGTGGTTGAAGGTGTGGTTGCCCACCTGATGCCCCGCCTCCACCACTTGCTGGTGGAGGTGGGGATATTTTCTGACGTTGTCGCCCACCATGAAGAATGTCGCCTTTGCCTCAAAGTCTTTCAGGGTCTTCAGGATGAAGGGCGTCGCTTCGGGGATGGGCCCGTCGTCGAAGGTGAGATAGACAGCATGCTCGTGCTTGTCCATTCTCCACAGCGCTCTTGGGAACATCCATCTTAGCCAGAAGGAGGGTTGCTCGAGGATCATGCCAGCAGTTTAATAGGCGGAAGCCAATTTCGCTTGGTAAGCGCCGAGCAGTTTTTCGAAGGTGTCGTAGTGCTTGTCATACCAAGCCTTGTCGATGCTCTCCATCTTGCTCAACAGCAGTTGCATGGAACCAAAGTGCATCCTTTCGATGTCGTATTTCGATGCTACCACATAGTTGGGGCTGTTGGAGAAATACCAGTTGATGTATTGCTGGGAGTTGTTCCACATGTAGTCGGCGATTTCTATGGCGCGTTTCTTGTTGCCCAAGCTCCCCCATGCGCTGAGGAAGTCGTAGGCTCCGCTGAAATACGTCATGGGCACATTGTATTCCGGTATTTCCTTCTCTGCTTTTTCGAGCACTTTGCGTGCCTTGTCACCTTGGCCCTCTGCAATGAGGTTGGTGGCAAGTTCACCCATGAGCTTCCGGTGTGTGTAGCACATGCGCATGACCGTCTGGTCGAGGTACAGCCCTGGTTTGTCGAGGCCTCCGAAGCGGAACTTGTTCATCACGCGGTCGTAGGTCTTCTCCGTGTCCATCATGGTGGCGGGGGAGTCGGGGGCATTGACGGTGAACGGTGTGATGCGGCATGCGAGGCCTTCCTGGATGAAGTTCTCTCCCAGGTTCATGTAGTTCTCGCTTCCCACGGTGATGGCCACGTAGATGGGTCTGGTCCAGTTGGCTTGCGACACCATTTCGAGCATCATGAGGTCTCCCTTTCCGAGGCTGCTCTTTCCCGCGAGCGAAATCATCATCTGGTCGGGTATTTCGTCGTTCACAATCTTCATGCCGCTCTTCTTGACGGCCTCCTTGTCGATGTCCATGAGCAAGGAGTCGGTGGGCACGACGTGTGCGTCGGACTCCACGCCGGCGAAGTTGAGGATTTCGTTCTTGATGCGTCGCTGCTCCTCGTTCACGTCGTTGCGCACCCAGTACTTGAGCACGTTCTTCAGTTCAAACGGGTTGGCGCCCAAGTTGTTGACGGCGATGTCGGGATACTGCTTGTAGAATTCCCTGATGGCTGCCTTCAGTTCCGGCTGCACGCGCACCACGTCGTTGGTGCCGGAGCAGTAGTCGATGCGTGGCCATGTGATGGGCACGCTGGGCGAGTCGTATGCCGGCCGCAGCATCTGGTCGATGTACCAGTCGGTCTGCAGGTAACTGAGGTTGCACACGCGGGCGTCGGTGCGGTTGCCCTCCGTCTCCTGGTTGTACCACAATGGGAAGGTGTCGTTGTCGCCGTTGGTGTAAATGATGGGGTACCCCTTGTCAGGCAGTGAGTTGAGGTAGTTGAGGCCGAAGTCGCGGCAGGTGTATCTTCCGCTGCGGTCGTGGTCGTCCCATGTCTGCGATGCCATCTGTATGGGTACGGCGAGGCATGCGAGGCCGGCTATTGCCGCCACGGCGGTCTGTTTCAGTCCGAGTTTTTTCAGCCAGTCGATGATTGCCGTCACTCCGAGGCCGCACCAGATGGCGAAGGCGTAGAAGGAGCCGGCGTATGCGTAGTCACGCTCACGTGGTTGGTTGGGGGTCTGGTTGAGATACACCACGATGGCCAGTCCTGTCATGAAGAAGAGGAAGAAGACGACCCAGAACTGCCTGATGCCCCTCTGCCCGCGGAAGGCTTGCCAGAAGAGGCCGAGCAGTCCGAGCAGCAGCGGCAGGCAGTAGAAGACGTTGTGCCCCTTGTTGGTCTTGAGTTCGTCGGGCAGCATGTCCTGGTCGCCGAGGTTGAGCAGGTGGTTGTCGATGAAGTTGATGCCCGTAATCCAGTTGCCGTGCTCTTTCTCGCCGCCGCCCTGTATGTCGTTCTGACGACCGGCGAAGTTCCACATGAAATACCTCCAGTACATGAAGTTGCATTGGTAGGAGAGGAAGAATTTCATGTTGTCGATGAATGTCGGCATCTTGATCATCTGCTGGCTGTAGGTGGGAGGCTCCATGCGTCCTTTGACGTCGATGATGCTCTCATAGCTCTGTGCGTGCTGTGCGGAGTACATTCTCGGGAAGAACATGTTCTGCGCGTACAGCGGCTGCTGCTTGTATTCCACGATGAAATACTCGTCGGGGTCGGTCGGGTTGGCCTTCTCACGCCTTTGGTAGATGGGGGCGCTCTTGGAGAACTTGATTCGTCCTTCATCGTCGATGGCGTACTCCGAGTTGTATGCCTGTCCGTAGAGCAATGGGCGGTAGCCATATTGGTCACGGCTGAGGTAGTTGCCTAATGTGAAGATGTCCTCCGGAGAGTTCTGGTCCATGGGCGGGTTGGCCGACGAGCGTATGACGATGACGGCGTAGGTGGAGTAGCCTATCATGAGCATGAGCATGCACAGCAGCGCCGTGTTCTTCACCCTTGTGGTGATGAGCAGCGAGCCCTTGCGCTTGATCCGCAGGCAGAACCAGAGGATGGCGAGGACGACGATGCCTGTGAGTGCTGCACTCACGCCGTAGCCGTAGAATGGGATGCCGAGCATGGCCACGGCCATGATGAATGACACGTTGACGCGAGTGGAACTCTTGTCCACGTAGCTCTCGTAGATGGCCCAGATGACGACGGTGACGAGCAGGATGAGGTAGATGATGACGCCGGTGTTGAACGGGCACCCGATGACGTTGACAAAGAGCAGTTCAAACCATCCACCCACGGTGATGATGCCAGGCACGACGCCGTAGAGCACGGCTGCCACGATGGCGAAGGAGAGCAGCAGCACGAGCAGCGACCCCTTGAGGTTGGCCTCCGGGTTCTTGCGGTAGTAGAACACGAGGACGATGGCGGGGATGCACAGCAGGTTGAGCAGGTGTACGCCGATGGATAGGCCTGTCATGTAGGCTATCAGCACGAGCCAGCGGTCGCTGTGTGGCTGGTCGGCCTCATCCTCCCATTTGAGAATGAGCCAGAACACCACGGCGGTGAAGGCGGAGGAGTAGGCATACACCTCTCCCTCAGCGGCGCTGTACCAGAATGTGTCGCTGAAGGTGTAGATGAGCGCTCCCACGAGGCCGGCGGCCTCGATGGCAATCAGCTTGCCGGTGGTCAGCTCGCTCCAGTCGCGCAGGATGAGGCGTCTTGCCAGGTGCGTGATGGTCCAGAAGAGGAAGAGTATGCACACTGCACTCAGCAGCGCGTTCATGATGTTCACCATGTAAGCCACTTGCGTGGGGTCGCTCGCAAACTGCGAGAACAAGTTGGCTGTGAGCATGAAGAACGGGGCCCCTGGCGGGTGGCCTATCTCCATTTTGTAACCTGTAGTGATGAATTCTGGACAGTCCCAGAAACTGGCCGTTGGCTCTACTGTGGAGCAATAGACAAAGGCGGCCACAATGAATGCCAGCCAGCCCATCGCATTGTCCACCAATCTGTACTTCTTCATAAGTTTATTTCAAATATGACTATTTGGGGGCAAAATTACGAAAATCAAACGACTTTCCACCTTACTTTTGAGCGTATTTTTAGATTCTTGACCTTTTTTACCTTTTTTCCGATAAAGTGTGACAATTCTGCGTTTGTTTTTTCACGCGAAGACCACGAAGTGAACATCATCTCAAAACACCATTGCCGCACCGTATGCGACGAGAAAATATCTGATTACCTTTCCCAAGAAAACGCTCACTGCCGTGATGGAGGGGTTGGCCCGCATGAGGCCAAGTGTGATGCAGATGGCCGTCCCGATGACAGGCAGGAAGGCAAAGAACCCCATCCACGCGCCGCGCTTTCCCATGAAGCGCTGCGCCTTTTCCATGTTCTCCTGGCTCACGTGGAGGTATCGCTCCACCCATTCCATCTTGCCCATGCGTCCCACGCAATAGTTGAACATGCTCCCCGCCCAGTTGCCGATGGTGCCGTAGATGAGCAGCGGCAATGGCTCAAGCCCAGCCGCCACGAGGCCGGTCATCACCGCCTCGCTGCTGAAGGGGAGGAAGCTTCCGGCTATAAAGGCAGATATAAGCATGCCTGTGTAACCATAGCTGACAAGAAATTGGATGAGGGCGTCCATGAGTTGTATGCGATGATGGCCAGGGTTCCGAGTATGATGAGGTAGAACGAGATGTTGGTGAGCCAGGTGTGCGTGAGTGTGAGGTAGTGTGCGATGAGCGGGCTGGTGTTGGCAATGGCCACAGCAAGGAGTATTTTGTAGTGTTGTGGCTGCAGTGCGAGGAAGATGAGTGTCACCAGGTCGATGGTGATGAACATCTCGTGGAGCAGTCGTGTGCGCAACTTGTCCTGATAGCCTTGGTTGGCGTAATGCACGATGCCAATGAGTGCCAGGAAGGCGGTCCATCCCATGGCGAGCCATTCGTGCTCGCCAAGCATGGAGTAGTCGCCGATGGCTTCCACCTGTGCGAGGCGGATGAAATGTGCTGCCACCACCTCCGGGCCGCTCAGGAAGATGATGACCGGCCCGGCGAGCCAGTAGGGGGTGAGGAGGCCCAGGACGGAGGCCCAGAACGTCTTGGCAGTGAATGCCCTGAGGCATGCCGCCATGAGCACCCACAGCAGTGGCACGTAGTAGAGTGCCTGCACGAAAACCATGCTGGCCAGTCCCAAGCAGAAGAAGCCATAGAACACCCACCCCGGCGACACTTTTCGCTGCTGGCTGTGGAAGAGCATGAAATGCAGTGCGATGAAGCACAGCATCATGATTTCTGCCTCCAAGTCGGGGAGGATGAAGATGGCTGTTGCCACGAGCAGCAGGAAGATGGCCGGGGTGGCCTGGCTGCTTACCCGCAGGAGTTGGTGCGACCTGTTGAGCTCTGCCAACAGTACGGTGGAGATGGCAAGGCATGTCAGTTGCATCCACCATCCTCCCTCCACCACTCCATAGAGGTAGCATGCCCCTGCCGCCACCATCACGGCAAGTGGCAGGAAATATTTGCTTTCTGTGAAGATGTTTTGGAAGCGCTTGTAGCCCATTGCGTTATAAGTCGCTTCCGATGTCGCTGCGGAAATATTTGCCGGTGAACGCTATCTTCTTTGCTTCTTGGAAACTCTTGGCCAGCGCCTCCTCCTTGTCGCGCCCGTAGCTGCTCACAGCGATGACGCGTCCTCCGGCGGTCACCACCTGGCCGTTGGCCATGGCTGTTCCGCTGTGGAAGACGATGGAGCCTTCCACCTTGTCGAGGCCGTCGATGGGATAGCCTTTCTTGTATGCTCCCGGATAGCCTCCGCTGACGAGCATGACACATACTGCTGCCCGCTCGTCGGTCTCCACCTCGCGTTGGTCCAGGTCGCCGGCAGCCACTCCCTCCAAGAGGTCCACCAAGTCGCTTTTCAGCCGTAGCATGACGCTCTCCGTCTCCGGGTCGCCCATGCGGCAGTTGTATTCTATCACCATCGGCTCGCCTTTCACGTTGGTAAGGCCGAAGAAGATGAAGCCTTTGTAGTCGATGCCCTCTTCGGCAAGGCCCTCCACGGTGGGTCTTACGATGCGGTCCTCCACCTTCTTCATCCACTCCTTGGTGGCGAACGGCACGGGACTGACACTGCCCATGCCTCCTGTGTTGAGGCCGGTGTCGTGCTCGCCTATGCGCTTGTAGTCCTTGGCCTCGGGCAGGATTTTGTAGTGCCGTCCGTCGGTGATGGCGAAGACGGAGCACTCGATGCCGTCGAGGTATTCCTCTATGACCACGCGTGCGGATGCGTTGCCGAACATCCCTCCGAGCATCTCACGAAGTTGATGTTTCGCCTCGTCGAGTGTGGGCAGGATGAGCACGCCCTTGCCGGCACACAGGCCGTCGGCCTTGAGCACGTAGGGTGGTTGCAGCGTCTCAAGGAAAGCGAGGCCTTCTTCGAGCGTCGTGCCGTCGAAAGTCTGGTAGCGGGCGGTGGGGATGCCGTGCCTCTGCATGAATGCCTTGGCGAAGTCCTTGCTGCCCTCTAAGACAGCACCGCGTGCCGAGGGGCCGATTACCGGGATGCCGGCTGTGCGCGGGTCGTTGGCGAACTCGTCGTAAATGCCTTTCACCAAGGGGTCTTCAGGACCCACCACCACCATGTCGATGCCGTTGGCGGCGGCGAAAGCTTTCAGTCCCTCGAAGTCGTCGGCCTTCAGGGCGACATTCTCTCCCACGGAGGCAGTGCCGGCGTTGCCGGGTGCGATGTATAGGTGGCTCACTTTTTCGCTTTGGGCAATTTTCCAAGCGAGGGCGTGCTCACGGCCGCCGCTTCCTAAAAGCAATATTTTCATCTTTTTTCCTTTTTATATAGTGGCTATAGTCTCTATAGTTTCTATAGTTTCTATAGTCAGTATAGCTGCTATCTATCTATTTTTTATTACAAGTGCTCCTCGAAATATTTAGTGATGCGCTCATGCAGGTGCACGCTCTTGTGTCCTCTCATGTTGTGAGGTTCTCCCGGATAGACGAAGAAGTCGGGCTGTGTGCCGGCCTTGATGCACTCTTCGATGAACTGCAGGCAGTGCTGTGGCACCACGGTCTTGTCGTTGAGGCCTTGGATGATTTGCAGCCTTCCTTTCAGGTTTTTCGCCTGCCTGAGCAGCGATGTCTTCTCATATCCTTCCGGGTTGTCCTGCGGGGTGTCCATGTATCTCTCTCCGTACATCACCTCATACCATTTCCAGTCGATGACGGGGCCTCCGGCCACTCCCACCTTGAAGACATCGGGATAGTTGGTCATGAGGCTGATGGTCATGTACCCTCCATAGCTCCACCCATGGACACCGATGCGGTTGGCATCCACGTATGGCAGTTGTTTGAGGTATTCCACCCCGCACATCTGGTCGGCCATCTCCACCTGTCCGAGTTGCCTGAAGGTGGCTTGCTCAAACTCCCTTCCCCTGTCCATGCTTCCGCGGTTGTCGAGGATGAAGAGCAGGTAGCCCTTTTGGGCCATATAGGTTTCCCATCCCCTTGAAGCCCAATGCCATCGTGCCTCCACGTTGCGGGCGTGGGGACCTCCATAGACATAGATGACGGTGGGGTATTTCTTCTTGGGGTCGAAATGTGTGGGTTTCACCATGCGGTAGTACAAGTCGGTGGTTCCGTCGGCGGCTTTGATGGTGCCGCAGCTGTATTCCGGCGTTTCGTAGTCCGCCCATGGGTTGGAGGCTGTGAAGAGCCGTTGCCGCTTGTCCTTTCCCAAGGTGGCGAGTTCGATGTTGCGTGGCACGTCAGGCTCGGTGTAGTTGTCGAAGAGCATGGTGCCCGATGCAGAGAGGATGGAGGTGTGCCGCCCGTCTTCCTGGTAGGTGTTGGCGTGGCATCCCCTGCCGTTGTCGATGAGGGTGCGCTTGCCATTGTTCAGGCTCACCTCGTAGAGATTGTTTTGGATGGGGCTTGCCTCTGTTGACAGTATCACGATGCTGTTGCGTTTCTTGCAGAAGCCCACCAGGTCGAGCACCACCCATTCCCCTTTGGTGAGTTGCTTGAGTTGCTTTCCCTCCAAGTCCATGAGGTAAAGGTGGTTGTATCCGTCCTTTTGGCTTTGGAGGATGAATTTTTTGTTGTCCCAGGGAATGAAGGTGATGGGGGTGAGCGGTTCGGTGTATTTGTCGCTGTGCTCTTGGTAGATGACCTTTTCCCGTTTGCCCGTGGCGGCGTCATACACGACGAGCTCCATGTCTGTCTGGTCGCGGTTGAGCTCTTGTATGTAGATGCGTTTGCTGTCGGGGCTCCATTGGATGTTGGTGAAGTAGCGGTTGACGGGGTCGCCGGCATCGAGGTAGGTGGTGGTGCCGGTGTCCAAGTCATAAACGCCCACGGTCACCACATGGCTTGTCTCGCCAGCCATGGGGTATTTGTCGGGCTCCTCGGTGGCGATGCGTGTGAACAGGTTCACTTGCGGGTAGTCGGTCACCATGCTCTGGTCCATGCGGTAGAAGGCGAGCCTTCGTCCGTCGGGGCTCCAGAAGGTGCCTTTGTAGATGCCGAATTCGTCACGGTGCACGCTTTGTCCATAGACGATTTCGCGGCTGCCGTCGGTGCTCACTTGCTTGGTGGAGCCGTCGCCATCCTCCACATACAGGTTGTCATCCTTCACGTAGGCTTGTGCACGTGAGGCAGGACTCCAGTCGCTTACGTCGTACTCCTTTTCCTGCTTCCACACCACCTTGCCTGCCTTCCAGTCGTAGAGCAGGCGTGTGCTGTAGTTTTCCAAGAGCACAAGGGGTTGTCCGGGGTAGGGGAACTTCGCACCATTGCATGCACCGATGACATCGTTGCCGATGGCGGCGTTCACCTCCTCGCATGAGAAGAGTTTCGTCTCGCTCAGCGTTTTGGCGTCCACACTGTGGCATGCCTCGCGGGTGTTGTGCACGAGCAGGTCTCCCCACCAGGCGTAGCTCTGGTTTTCGGGGGTCATCGCACGGTAGTTGGCGCCTCCGAAATTCAGGTCTTCCAGTGTGAATGTCTTTTTTTGTGCCATGGCGTTGGTGGGCAGCAGTGCGAGGATGGCAAACAACCAAGAAAGGGGGTTCTTTTTACTCATCGTCTTCCCTCCTTCCTTTCTTGCGGTCGTCGCGGCGGTCGAAGGGGCGTTTGCGGTCGAAGGGACGCCCGCCGTCGCGCCGCTTGTAACTTCCGTCGCGGTCGTAGCCTTTGCGTCGGTCTCCATCGCGGTCGTAGCCTCGCTTGTATCCTCCGTCGCGGTCGTAGCCTTTGCCACGCCTTTCTTCGCGGTCGTAGCCTTTGCGACGTTCTCCGTCGCGGTTGTAGTCGTCGCGTTTCCAGCCTCGCTCCGGCCTCTTCTCCGAGCGTGTGTCGTCCTTTTTCTCTTTTTTCTTGAATGTTTCCAACTCATGGCGGTGGAAGGTGAAGGAGCGGATGTCGCCCTCTTCGTTTTCGCTCTCCTCGTCAAGGCGTTGCTTGAACTCCCTGTTTTTCTTGAAGCGGTGCTTTTCTGCCATGGCGGCCTTCTCCTCCTCTGTCTTCACCACTCCACCCTCGTTGCGGAATGATTTGAGTCTTCCCTCGAAGATGGTGTATTTGCGGAATTCGCATTCGAGCGAGCCGTTGAAGACGGGGATTTTGATGGAAGGCCTCAGACCTATCTGCTCGAAGCATTCCTCCCTGTAGCTGAGAATCCATGCCTCGTTGTCGATGAAAGCATGCTTGAGCCTGTCGCCAATGGTGCGGTAGGTGGCTAAGAGGTCGGGGGTCGAGATGCGCTCCCCATAGGGAGGATTGGTCACCATGATGCTTTTTTCTGCCGGTTGTGTGAAGTCCTTGATGTCGGCTTGCTCCACGGTGATGACTTTGGAAAGGCCTGCAGCCCGGACGTTGAGCCGTGCGGTGTTGACGCTTTTCATATCGATGTCGTAGCCATAGATATGATGCTCGAAGGGACGCTCCTTGGAGTCGTCGTTGTAGATTCTTTCAAAAAGCTCGGCGTCGAAGTCGGGCCATTTCTCAAAGGCGTAACTCTTCCTGAAGATGCCCGGTGAGATGTTCTGGGCGATGAGTGCAGCCTCGATGAGCAGCGTTCCAGAACCGCACATGGGGTCGATGAAATCGCACTCGCCCTTCCAGCCTTTCCACCGACTCTTGGCGGTATCCGCGGCGGTGAAGCGACTGGCCGCTGGAGTCGAGGCTGAGGGTCCCGTCCTCGTCGGCGATGTGTATGTGCAGTCGGATGTCGGGGTTGGCGATGGAGATGTTGGGGCGGTTTCCTGTGCGCTCTCTGAACTGGTCCACAATGGCGTCTTTCACCTTGTATGCCACAAACTTGGAGTGCCGGAACTCTTCGGAGAAGACAACGGAGTCGATGGCGAAGGTTTTGCTGTTGTCAAGGTATTTGCTCCAGTCCACCTTGAGCACTTCGTTATACACGTCATCGGCACTGCGTGCCTTGAAGTGAATGATGGGTTTTAGAATGCGGATGGCTGTGTGCAGCTGAAAGTTAGCACGGTACATCAGTTCTTTGTCGCCTTTGAACGACACCATCCGGCGGCCTATTTGCACGTCGTTGGCTCCAAGCTCGGTTAATTCTTGTGCCAAGATGGGTTCCAGACCCATGAATGTCTTGGCAATCAGTTCAAATTCCATTTCTTTTCGGGCTATGTCACAATTTTCATGCAAAGATAGTGCAAGCCGAACACAAAACAAAATAAAAACCCCAATTTTTTAATTTAAAGTCCTTAAAGGCCTAGGATATCTATGACCCCTAGGACCCCTAGGACCTCCTAGGACCTCCTAGGACCTCTAGACCTCCTAGGACCTCTAGGCTCTCTTAAACCCCTTAAACTCCTTAAACCCCTTAAACCCCTTAAACCCCTTAAACTCCTTAAACCCCTTAAACTCCTTAAACCCCTTAATTCTCCTCTAAAAACAATTTTTGGGCAAAATGTTTTCATTTGTTGTTGAGAATGATTAACTTTGCATGCTTTAAACGCCGCATTCTCGTGCCATCGTGCCATGGGGGTGTGCCAAATGGTCATCAACGATGAAATTCGCAGTCATAGCCGCCGGCGAGGGCTCCCGGTTGACCGGAGAGGGAGTGGAGACTCCGAAGCCGCTTGTCGAAGTGTGCGGTGAGGCTTTGATAGACAGGTTGCTACGCATCTTTTCACGGTGCGGAGCGACTGAGTTGGTGGTCATTTGCAACGACCATTCATCGCGTGTGGCTGAGCATCTGCGCCGCCTCGTTGTCAGAGGGCTCGACGGTTCTGTCGTGCCTCTTAACCTTGTGGTGCGCAGCACGCCCAGTTCCATGCACAGTTTCCACGAACTTGCACCCCTTCTTTCTGGCGGTCTCTTCTGTCTCACCACTGTCGATACCGTCTTTCGTGAGGAGGAGTTTGCTCGTTACGTGGACTTCCTCCACAAGGCGTGTGCCGACGGGGTTGATGGTGTGATGGGTGTGACCCGTCACATCGACGACGAGAAGCCTCTCTTTGTGGATGTTGCATCCGACGGCAGCATTGCCGGCTTTTACGACGAGCGTGGGCGGTGCCGTCATGTCTCAGCAGGGATTTACGGCCTCACCCCTCCGGCCCTGGACACCCTGCGCCGTTGTGTGGAGCGCGGCGAGAGTCGCATGCGCAATTATCAACGGGCGTTGGTGGGTGAAGGCAAGCACCTGCTGGCCTATGACTTCGGGACCGTGTTCGACATCGACCATGCCTCCGACATCGCCAAGGCGGAGGCTTTCATTGCGGAGGGACGCCCATGAGGATGGTCTTCATCACCCGTCAGAAGTGCTTCTCGCCCAACTCCGTAGAGCGCGATGCCGCCATAGCAAGGGCTGTGGTTGGCGAGTTGACTGCCACTGGCGTCGATGTGCTGATGGTGGGAGAGGGGGAGTTGTCTGGATGGCAGCCCGCTGTGTCGGTGGATGCCTGGTTGTCGATGGGTCGTCTCCCGTCCACCACGGCTTTCCTTCGCGAGCGCGAGCAACTTGGCGAGGTGACACTCAACAGCGGCTCAGGCGTGGAGGCCTGCGCTCGTGAGACCCTCCATCGCGTGATGCGCGACAACCACCTGCCCATGGCTCCCGACAAGGGTGTCCATGGTTATTGGGTGAAGCGCGGTGACGCCGCCTCACAACAACCGGGCGACGTGGTGTATTGCCCTGACGAGCGTGCGGCCAGCACTGCGGCTCGCCAGATGCTGCAACGCGGCGTGAGCAGCGTGGTGGTGAGTGCGCATGTCGTGGGCGACGTGGTGAAGTTTTATGGTGTGGAGGGGGCAAACTTCTTTCACACCTGTTATCCGGCCGAGGAGGGCTTCTCCAAGTTTGGCGACGAGGAGCGCAACGGCACGCCGAAGCACCATCCTTTCGACGCCGCGCGCCTCCGTGCGGAGGCCGAGCGTTTGTCAAGGTTGCTCCACGTGCCAGTCTATGGTGGTGACTGCATCGTCACGCCGGAAGGCAGCCTGGCCATCATCGACTTCAACGACTGGCCAAGCTTCGCACCCTGCCGCGAGGAGGCCGCCCGTGCCATCGCCGCCCGTGCCATCGCCATGGCAAGAAATAGAGAAATAAACGTCATATCATGACCGACCAACATAGCACTCCGGGGGTGAAGCCCCTGTCTGAAATGACTTTCAACGAGATGTTGCATGTCTCGTTCAAGTCTGATGACACGGAGGAGTGGCTCGACGTCCATTTCACCCGGCCCGTCGGCCTCTTCTTCGCCTTGGGATGGATGCGTCTCAACGTTCACCCGAACGTGGTGACCATCATCTCCATCTTCCTCGGCGTGGCGGCCGGAGTGATGTTCTATCACACCGACCTCACACATAATATAATAGGTGTGGTGTTGCTCATGTTGGCCAATTTTTGCGACTCCACCGACGGACAGATGGCTCGACTCACGGGGAAGAAGACCCTCTTGGGGCGCGTGCTCGACGGCTTTGCCGGAGACGTGTGGTTCGTGGCCATCTACATCGCCATCGCCCTGCGCCTCACCATCATGCCCATGCCGGGGACCGACATCCCATGGGGCTACCTGGTGTGGATGCTCTGCATCGTCGCCGGCATTTTCTGCCACTCCCCGCAGGCTGCCTTGGCCGACTACTATCGCCAGGTGCACCTGTGGATGCTCAAGGGGAAGGCAGGCAGCGAACTCGACAACTACCAGCAGCAGCGTCACATCTACGAGACGGTGCCTGCCGACCTGCCGCTCTTCCAACGAATGCTGTCCAAGGCGTTCCATTACAACTATGCCAACTACTGCCGGAGCCAGGAGCAGCAGACACCATGGTTTCAGCGTCTTTATGCCATGCTCACACAACGCTACGGCGACGTGGAGTGTGTGCCAGAGCAGTTGAGGGAGGAGTTCCTCAAGGGCAGCCGCCCGCTGATGAAATACACCAACCTCTTGACATTCAACACGCGAGCCATCTGCCTCTACGTGGCCTGCCTGTCCAACGTGCCTTGGCTCTTCCCCGTCTTTGAGATGGTGGTGCTCACATGTCTCTACATACACATGCACAAGCAGCACGAGACCCTATGCCACGACATTTGCGAAAAATATTTCCCACAACAGACACAGGAATGAACGACGCCGGAACCCTTCCACGCCCCACGGGCCTCACACCGCCACGGGCTTTCATCTTCGATTACGGAGGCACCCTCGACACCTGGGGATGCCACTGGGGGAAGGCCATCTGGCATGCCTATCAGAGACAGCGCATACCTGTGGACGAGGAGACTTTCAGGCAGGCATACGTCCATGCTGAGCGCACACTGGCCCGACGACCTATCATCCAGACGTCGTACACCTTCCGGAAGACCTTGGAGGTGAAGTTGCGCATCCAGATGGAATGGTTGCTGGAACAGTTGGGGCCAACCGCCATCCCCGATGACGGCAAGGCGCTGGTGGCTGCTTTGCTCGACGACCTCTACTCCCGCGTGGTGACGACGGTGGGCGAGAGCCGCCGCGTGCTGCAGACGCTCGCCAGCCATTTTCCACTGGCATTGGTGAGCAACTTCTATGGCAATATGGGCGTGGTGCTTGAGGAGTTCCAATTGCACACGCTGTTCCGGCACGTCGTGGAGTCTGCCGTGGTGGGCGTGAGAAAGCCCGACCCGGCCATCTTCCAACTGGCCGCCAATGCCTTGCAACTCCCTCCATCCGACATTGTCGTGGTGGGCGACAGTTATGAGAAAGACCTCTTGCCTGCTCGCACCATTGGTTGCCGAACCGTGTGGGTGAAAGGCGAGGAGTGGAACCCCTCCGCCGGGTGCACCGAGGTGGCTGAGGCGGTGCTGAATGACGGACTGAGGTGTCTGCCGGCCATTTTCGGCATCAACGACACAAAGGAAACAATCAGTAAAGACAAGTCAAATAAGAAAACTAAACGGATATGAATCAGACAGTAAAACCAGCCGACGGGAAGCTTGGCATCATGGTGGTGGGATGCGGCGCCGTGGCCACCACTTTCTTCACCGGCGTGTTCATGGCTCGCAAGGGACTTGCAAAGCCCATCGGCTCTCTGACACAATATGACAAGATAAGGGTGGGCTCCGGAAAGGAGAGGAAATACTTGAAATATAGCGAAATCGTGCCGTTGGCCCAACTTTCCGACATCGTTTTCGCCACCTGGGATGTCTATCCGCAAAACGCCTACCAGGCAGCCGTCTATGCAGAGGTGCTGCAGCAGAAGGACATCGAGCCGGTGCGCGACGAATTGGAGAAGATTGTCCCGATGAAAGCAGCCTTCGACAAGAACTACGCCAAAAGGCTCGACGGAGACAACGTCAAGGACGTGAAAAACCGGTGGGAGATGACGGAGGCCGTGAGGGAGGACATACGCCAGTTTAAAAAGGACTATGGCGTCAGCCGCGTGGTCGTCATCTGGGCCGCATCGACAGAAATCTACGTCCCTGTCCACATGCCTGTACATGGCTCCATCGAGAGCCTTGAGAAGGCCATGAAGGAGAACGACGTGGAGCATGTCGCACCATCCATGTGCTATGCCTACGCCGCACTGTCGGAGGGAGCACCCTTCATCATGGGAGCCCCCAACACCACCGTTGACATCCCGGCCATGTGGCAGCTGGCAGAGAAAACCGGCATGCCCATCGCAGGAAAGGACTTCAAAACCGGACAGACGCTCGTCAAGAGCGGCTTCGCACCCATCATCGGCACACGTTGCCTGGGACTTAGCGGATGGTTCTCCACCAACATTCTTGGCAACCGCGACGGACTGGTGCTCGACGAGCCGGCCAATTTCCGCACGAAGGAGGTGAGCAAACTCTCCACCCTTGAGACCATCCTCAAGCCGGAGGAGCAGCCCGACCTGTACACCGACTATTTCCACAAGGTGCGCATCAATTACTACCCCCCGCGCAACGACAGCAAGGAGGGATGGGACAACATCGACATCTTCGGATGGATGGGGTACCCCATGCAGATAAAAATCAATTTCCTCTGCAGGGACTCCATTCTCGCCGCACCACTGCTACTCGACCTTTGCCTGTTGTCAGACCTGGCTCTCAGGGCCGGAAGGCACGGCATCCAGCGCTTTCTCAGCTTCTACCTCAAGAGTCCCATGCACGACTACACACAGGGGGAGGAGCCAGTGAACAACCTCTACCAGCAATACACCATGCTCAAAAACGCCATCCGAGAGATGGGAGGCTATCTGCCAGATGAAGAAATCGACTAAATACATACTTGCCATCATCTTTGCCTGGATGCTGGCACTCCCTGCCGACGCACAGCTCACGGGGGTTGTCCTCGACAAACTCAGCGGCGACTCCATACCCTTTGCCAGCCTCATCTACAAGGGACACCAGGTGGCTGTCGCAGGAGGACCCGACGGACGCTTCTCCATCGAGAGGCACAACGGATGGGTGCTCACCGTCAAAGCGGTGGGATACCGCACACAGAACATCACCATCAAGGAGAACACAGCCCACGACATCATCGTCTATCTCAAGCCGGAGGCGCAAAAACTCGACGAGGTGGTCGTCAAGTCCAAGAGGAAGAGCAAGTACAGCCGAAAGAACAACCCCGCCGTGGAGTTGATGAAAAGGGTGGTGGAGGCCAAGAAACGCACCGACCTCACCAACCACGATTTCTACAAGTATGACAAATACCAGAAAATCACCCTCGCTGTCAACGACGTCACGCCAACGGAGCTGGAGGAGGTGCAGGAGAAGAAGCAGCAGTGGATGGTTGACCAGGTGGAGTTGTGCCCCCTCAACAACAAACTCATCCTGCCGCTCTCCATCGACGAGACCGTCTCGCAACACATCTACCGCAAAGACCCCAAAAACGCCAAGGACATCATCACCGGACAGAGAAGTTCCGGCGTCAACCAACTCATCGAGACGGGAAACATCCTCAACACGTTGCTCAAGGACATCTTTACTGATGTGGACATCTACGACGACCAGGTGAGGTTGCTGCAATACCATTTCACCAGCCCCATAGGAAAGGATGCCGTCGCCTTCTACCGCTTCTACATTGAGGACACCACCTACGTGGGAAAGGACCTGTGCTACCACTTGCAGTTCACTCCCAACAACCAGCAGGACTTCGGCTTCAGGGGAGAACTCTTCATCATTGCCGACTCCTCGCTGCACGTGAAGAAATGCAACCTCACCTTGCCCAAACGGAGCGATGTCAACTTCGTGGAAAACCTCAAGGTGGAGCAGGAGTACATCCAGCTCGACAATGGCGAGTGGGTGCTCACCGTGGACAACATGCTCGTGGAGATGTCCATCGCCAACTTCCTCAGCAAGGCCGTCGTCATCAGAAGCACCTACCTCCATGACTACTCCTTCGCACCCATCGACAAGAAAATGTTCAAGGGAAGGGCTGCCACCACTGTCGTAGCCGATGCAAGGATGAAGGACAAGCAGTTCTGGGACGAATCCCGCAAGGTGGACCTCACCAAGAGCGAGGCCGACATGGACAAGTTCCTCGACAACATGAAGCAGATGAAGGGCTTCAAATACCTGCTCACCGGAGCCAAACTGCTCATCGAAAACTTCGTGGAAACCAGTCCGCCGGGAAAGAAGAGCAAGTTTGACATCGGACCCATCAACACCATCGTCTCCACCAACTTCGCCGATGGATACCGCTTTAGAATGTCAGGGCAGACCACGGCGGCACTACACCCGCAACTCTTCTGGAAGGGCTACTATGCTTACGGTGTGGACACCAAAAAGCACTACTACTCCTCGCAGGTCACTTGGTCATTCAACAAAAAGGAATACCAACCCTTGGAGTTCCCCATACGCTCCATCGCCTTCACAACGGCACATGACGTCATGTCGCCGTCGGACAAATTCCTCTTCACCGACAAGGACAATGTCTTCACTGCTTTCAGATGGAAGAAGGTGGACCAGATGTATTTCTATCATCGAAACGAATTGAGGTTTGACTGGGAGACGGAGGACGGCTTCCGCTCCATCTTCGACTTCAAGACCGAGAGCAACGAGCCGACGGGTGAACTGGCTTTCAACCGCCTCGCCGACGGGGCACCGGTGACCAAAATGAAGACTACCGAGATGACACTCAGCCTCATTTATTGTCCCGGACGCACTTACGTCAACACCAAGCAGCACCGGTTGCCCATCAACTTCGACGCCCCGGAGTTCACCATCTCACACACCATGGGCTTCGACGGACTGCTCGACGGGCAATACAAGTACAACTTTACCGAATTGGGCATCTACAAGCGCTTCTGGCTCAACAGTTGGGGAAAATTCGACATCAGACTCAAGGCTGGGGCGCAATGGAACAGGGTGCCATTCCCTCTGCTCATCATGCCACCGGCCAACCTCTCGTACACCATCTCGGAAGGTACTTTCTCGCTCATGGACAACATGGAGTTCCTCAACGACCGGTATGCGTCGCTCGACATCAACTGGGACATGAATGGAAAAATACTCAACAGAATACCGCTCGTACACAAACTCAAGTGGAGAGAGGTCGTGGGCGTGAGAGGAATGGTGGGGCACCTCACCGACAAAAACAATCCCTTCATAGCAGAAAACGCCAACTCGACAACGCTCTTCCAATTCCCTACTGGCACCAGGCTTATGGACAAAAAGGAGCCTTACTGGGAGGTCAGGGCAGGTGTGCACAACATCTTCAAGTTCTTCATGGTGGAGTATGTCAGAAGACTTAGTTACACTGGGTACAAGGGCGTGCACAAGCGTGGGGTGAGATTCGGATTTGAGTTCTCGTTCTAAAAAACTAAAGCCTCACAAAGCCTCACAAAGCCTCACCCCCGGCCCCTCTCCGAGGGGAGAGGGGAGTGGTATGAACTGCGAAAGATGGGTGTTGCTCATTCAATGTGAGGATGAACTGCGAAATTGTAATATGATTAAGATATGAGAAAGATCAAGAACCCTTGGACGCACAAGGAGGGATATGATTGCTTCGGGTGCGCACCGGAAAATCCCATAGGTCTCCACATGGACTTCTATGAGGAGGGCGACGACATCATCAGCTTCTGGATACCACAGCAGCACTACCAGGGATGGGTGGGCGTGCTGCATGGAGGCATCATCAGCACGCTCATCGATGAGACGGCAGGTTGGGTGGTGACACGCAAGTTGCAAGCCGCAGGGATGACATCGCGACTCGCCGTGAAATTCCACAAGGCCATCAAGAGCGATGAGACGCAGGTTACCGTCAGGGCGAGACTGACAGAGCAAAAACGAAACATCGCCTTCATTCATGTCGAGGTGGAAAACGCACACGGCATCCTATGCGCCGAGGGTGATGCCACCTATTTCGTCATGTCAAAAGAAAAGTCGGAGGAAATGGGCTTCACCTCTTGCGGCGTGGAACAAGAAAACCTCCTGCCTTTTTAAATGGCCTATAGCCACTCTAGATGCTCTAGATATCCTAGATGCTCTAGATATTCTAGATATCCTAGATACTCTAGATGCTCTAGATACTATCGCTCCTATCCCCCTTATCCCTTTAAAAGATGCTGATTATCCTCTCCGACAACCAAGACATCACCCGGGCCGGAATGATGTACCTCCTCCGGCAGATGGGCGACTACGACCTGCGCCGCGCCAATGACAAGGCCGGACTGATGGAACTACTGAGGCAGGACGGCGATGCCGTGGTGGTGATGGACTACACCCTCTTCGACATCAACGACGCCGACGAATTGCTCGTCATGGCTGACTGCTTCGCCCAAACCCGGTGGGTGCTCTTCAGCGAGGACCTTAGCATCGACTTCGTGAAAAGAGTTGTCGGAGCATCGCGTCTCGTCAGCGTGCTGCTCAAGGAGTCGCCTATCAACGAGATTCGTGAGTGCCTGCGACAGGCCATCAAGGGGGGAAGGCTCATCTGCCAGCGAACGGCAGAGATGATGTTCGCAGTACAGCCAATAGAGGAGAAGTCCGTCCTCACAAAGACCGAAACGGAAATCCTCAAGGAAATTGCCTTGGGGGCCACCACCAAGGAGATAGCGGAGAAGAGGTTCTCCAGCTTCCATACCGTCAACACCCATCGCAAAAACATCTTCAGAAAACTCGGCCTCAACAACGCACACGAGGCGACAAAATACGCACTCCGCGCCGGCCTCATCGACTCTGCAGAGTATTACATCTGAAACATCCCTCCCTCCCATCCATAGCCTCACCGTTTCCTCCGTTCTGTATGTTGCGTTGTCAACGCAACTCTCTCCCCCCCACTATCCTCCGCCCCCCAATACCTCTCAAAAACCTTATATTTCCCCCATTTTAAAAACTTTTTGTTTTTTTTGTGCGAAATATGATTTTTTTTGTCTATTTTTGCCACAAATTTTAGCTACAAACAAATTACTAACCAAATCCATAACAAAATGAAAAAATTTCTTACTTTTTTAGTGCTTCTGGTATGTGCCATTTCCCAAGCCTTCGCAGCTGTACAAACGGGAACGGATGTGTGGAAGTCTGGCACTGTTTCAGAAAGCAATGAAGCCATTAATGGCACAGGCGCCTCTCTTGATGGAACCTATGTCGCAGGAAATGGAAGCAAACAATCTTCAGGTATGAGTAGCAAAGGTGTGAAATGTAGAACAAATAAAGCAACGATTACCATTGACGATGTGGAATACAATGCCTTGGTCGTTACTGCGAATTCTGGCTATACTTTAACAAGTTTCAAAATGGTTGCTGGTTCCAATAATGCTACGACAAATGTAGTAGTAAAGGGTGTTTATGTAGATGACAACACATCCGGCAACCTTATTTCTGACGATGTAACAATGACCAATGCCACTGCTGGAACGATTGATATAACGGGGCTAAGCGCAACCTCTAAAATCACCGTGGCCTTCAGCAAAGACAGTTATACTCAAATAAACTCTGAGTTCACCATAGGCTGGAAGGAAAATCGAACCGAAGTGACGATGAGTTATAGTGCTGAGACGGTGTATGTAAAGGAAGGGCAGGAATATACGCTACCCACGCTTAACGTTAGCCCAGAGGCCGCAGCAAGCGAGGTGGTCTATAGTAGCAGCAATTCAAACGTAGCTACTATTAATGCCGAGACTGGTGAACTCTCTCTCACTGGTAACTATGGCTCGGCTGTCATTACAGCTGCCATCTCTGGCTCTTCCACTTACAGTGACGCATCTGCATCATATACTGTGACTGTTGTCAACCCCGCCGGCATTGAAGCATCCGGCACCATCACATGGGTACTCTCCTCACCCGACAATACCACCGGCGTGGCGAGTGAAGACCTTGCCAGTTATGTGAAAAACATCAACCTTTCCTTGGGAAGCGCACTGTCGTTCAATGGTACGCAAACCCTCAAT
>CADBBP010000071.1:15168-17106 GCA_902792855.1 uncultured Prevotellaceae bacterium | reverse complement strand
TGGGAATCGACCAACCGCCTGCCCTCCGGACTCTACTGGCAGGGCGACGTGCAGGACGGTATGGAAGAGAGCATCAGTGGCGGACGCAAGAAGCAGTATGCCCGGCCCACCATCAACAGTTACATGTGTGGCAATGCCGAGGCCCTGGCCTGGATGAGCATGCTGGATTACGATGTGGAAAATGCCCGTCTCTACAACAAGAAAGCCGGAACTCTGCGCAACCTCATTGTGACTCACCTGTGGAATGAGGAAGACCAATTCTTCGAGACCCGTCGCGGCGACGTGGGCGACACGCTGGCAGCAGTGCGCGAGGCCATCGGCTATATCCCATGGTATTTCAACCTCACCTTTACCAATCCGAAATACGATGTCGCATGGCTGCAACTTCTCGACGAAAAAGGATTCTCAGCCCCTTATGGCCTCACCACCGCCGAGCGCCGCCATCCGCAGTTCCGCTCCCATGGCGTGGGAAGATGTGAGTGGGACGGGGCCATCTGGCCTTTCGCCACCTCACAGACCCTCACCGCCCTGGCCAACTACCTGAACGACTACCCCGAACCACATGTGATCGGCGACTCCGTTTTCTTCCGGCAGATGGAGCTATATGTAGAGTCGCAGCACCACCGCGGCCGGCCCTACATCGGTGAATATCTCGATGAGAAGAACGGTGCATGGCTGATGGGCGACCGTGAGCGCAGCCGATACTACAACCACTCCACTTTCAATGACCTCATCATCACAGGACTGGTGGGACTTCGGCCGCAGACCGACAACTTTGTGGTGATCAATCCACTTGTCCCCAGCGGGCGATGGGATTATTTCTGCCTCGACGGCATCAACTACCGGGGGCATGTGCTCACCATCATCTGGGACAAAGACGGCCAGCGCTACCATCAGGGCCGCGGGCTGCTCCTGCTCATCGACGGTCAGCTCAAAGCCCGGAGAGATAATATAGGAAAGATAGAAGTGAGGCTATAGTAGATATAGATGCTATAGAAGCTATAGAAGCTATAGATGCTATAGAGGCTATAAAAAAAATAATAAAAAGATGAGAAGAGACATCATGATAGCTGTGCTGCTCGCTACTGCCTTATCGGCGGGGGCGCAGACATTTGAGAATAAGTTCAGCCGCTCGCTGAGTGATGTGATGCGGGATGTGGAGCAGCGTTTCGATATCCGGCTGAAATATGACATGGACACCACAGGACTGAAGGTGACATACGCCGATTTCCGCATCAGGCCCTACAGTGTGGAAGAGACGCTGACCAACCTGCTTGCCCCCTTTGACTTCAAGCCTGTATTTCAACAGAAGAATGTATGGAAGGTAAAGCGATATGAGTATCCCCGCCGGCAACCTGCCGACGGTGAGAAGCTCATCGCTTACCTGAGCAGTCTCTATGCCGACAAGGCACAGTGGGAGGCACGCCGCGACATGCTCCGCCAAGAGGTGCGCGAGCGACTGGGTATCATCCCACTACAAAGGAAGGACATTGTTCAGAAGAACTTGTTCGGCCCCGTCCGCAAACACGACGGATATACCGTTCAGAATTTCCAACTCACCACCGTCAACGGACACACCATTTGTGGAAGCATCTATTCCCCCAAAGCCCTGTCATGGAAGAAAGGATGGGAGAGAAGCGAGAGCCATCCGTCAAAGGGGGGAACCCCCTTCATACTCTGCCCCAACGGGCATTTCAACCAAGGGCGATACAATGCCGACTTGCAGAAGCGTTATGCCACCCTCGCACGCATGGGAGCCATCTGCGTGAGTTACGACCTTTGGGGATGGGGCGAGAGCGAGGACGAGGTGGGGGCTGAAGCCCATCATACCAGTGAGGCCCATGTGATGCAGGCATACAACGGCCTGCGCATCCTCGACCTGATGCTGAGCCGCAAGGACATCGACCTCACCCGTGTGGGCGTCAACGGCGGTTCGGG
>CADBBP010000071.1:0-15162 GCA_902792855.1 uncultured Prevotellaceae bacterium | reverse complement strand
GGAGGCGGCACCTGCAACGCCGAACTCGCCGCAACCTTCGCCCCCAAACCCATGCATGTGGTGAGCGACGGCGGCGACTGGACCTCCACCACCCCCACCCTGGAATATCCTTTCCTGCAACGCATCTATGACTTCTACGGTGCCAAGGAACAAGTGAGCAACACCCACCTGCCCGACGAGCGTCACGACTTCGGCCCCAACAAACGCCAAGCCGTCTATCAGTTCTTCATCGACACCTTCGGCCTCGACGCCTCCAAACTCGATGAGGGAAAAGTTGACATAGAAGACGAGAACACCCTGAGATTCACCCCAAAACGCTAATGCCCATGCCCACCACCACCCACGACAACGATGTCGCCCACCTCTTCACCGAGCGCCCCACCCTTGGGCAAGTCGCCCTGGTGCTGCTCATCCTGCTGTCGGCCATGTATGCCGCATCCGCACGGGCCAGCGGCCCCCACACACTATGGTACGACCGCCCCGCTCAAAATTGGAACGAGGCACTGCCTATTGGCAACGGCCGCTTGGGAGCCATGGTTTTCGGCAACGTCGCCGCAGAGCGCCTTCAGTTGAACGAGGAGACCATCTGGGCCGGCCGGCCCAACAACAACGCCAACCCCGAGGCCTTGGAATACCTGCCCAAGGTGAGGCAACTGGTATGGGAAGGCAAATACAAGGAGGCGCAGGACATGGCCACCCAGCACGTGCAGAGCAACACCAACCACGGCATGCCCTACCAACCCTTCGGCGACCTCAACATACACTTCCCCGGCCATGGCGACTACACCAACTACCGCCGGGAGTTGTCGCTCGACTCCGCCGTGGCCACCACCCGTTACACAGCCGGAGATGTGGAATACCGCCGCGAGTACATCGCATCGCTCGCCGACAACGTCATTGCCGTGCGCCTCACTGCCACCCGCAAAGGCGCCATCACATGCACGGCCACCCTCACCTCGCCACACGCCGACGTGGACATACGCAGTGAGGGGAAGGAGGTGGCCCTCAGCGGCACCACCTCCAACCACGAGGGACTGAAAGGCAAAGTCACCTTCACCGGGCGAGCCACAGCCATCATCACCGGCGGGTCACTCACCTCCAAAGACGGCGTGCTGAGCATCACCGGTGCCGACGAGGCCATCATCTACGTGACCATCGCCACAAATTTCAACCGTTATGACGACATCAGCGGCAACGACACCGTGCGCTCGGAGCAACTGCTGACAAAAGCACTTGCCAACGACTACCCCTCCATGAGGCGCGAGCATGTAGCGCGCTACCGGCAATTTTTCGACAGGGTGAGCCTCGACTTGGGTCCCGACCGCTTCGCACACGTCACCACAGACGAGCGAGTGGCGCAATTCAAAAACCACGACGACAAGCACATCGTGGAGACCTATTTCCAGTTTGGCAGATACCTTCTTATCTGCACCTCGCAGCCTGGTTGCCAGCCCCCCACCCTGCAAGGCATCTGGAACGACAAGATGTTCCCCAACTGGGACTCCAAATACACCACCAACATCAACTGCGAGATGAACTACTGGCCTGCCGAGGTGACCAACCTCTCCGACCTCACCGCACCTCTCTTCTCACTCATCAGCGACATCAGCCACACCGGACACGAGAGCGCCCGCATCATGTATGGTGCAGACGGATGGGTGCTCCACCACAACACCGACATCTGGCGCGTGACGGGAGCCATTGACAAGGCACCTTCCGGACTTTGGCCCACCGGGGCGGCATGGATGTGCCAGCATCTCTGGGAGCACTGGCTCTACACCGGCGACACCCAATTCCTGAGGGAAGTCTATCCCACAATGGTGGAAGCCGCCCGCTTCCTCAACCAAATCATGGTGCGCCACCCGCAAAAAGACTACTGGGTGATATGCCCGAGCCTCTCGCCGGAGAACGCCCATCCATACGGAGCCACTACTGCCGCCGGCGTGACGATGGACAACGAACTCATCCGCGACCTCTTCACACACGTCATCGAGGCATCCGGCATCCTCCAGGAACCACTCGCCCTGGCCGACAGTCTGAAGGAGAAGTTGGCCGGACTGCCCCCATTGCAGGTGGGTCGCTGGGGACAGTTGCAGGAATGGCTCGACGACTGGGACAACCCCGATGACACCCACCGCCATGTGTCGCACCTCTACGCCCTCTTCCCCAGCAACCAAATCTCACCCCTCACCACGCCTAAACTCGCCGAAGCCGCCAAGACCTCGCTCATCCACCGCGGCGACCCCTCCACAGGATGGAGCATGGGATGGAAGGTGTGCCTCTGGGCCCGCCTGCTCGACGGCAACCATGCCCTCAAACTCATCGGCGACCAGCTCACCCTCGTGCGGACGGAGAAGAAGCGCGGAGGCACCTACTCCAACCTCTTCGACGCCCACCCGCCCTTCCAAATCGACGGCAACTTCGGTTGCACCGCCGGCATCGCCGAGATGTTGCTGCAAAGCCACGACGGCGCCATTCATCTCCTCCCGGCACTCCCCGACGCCTGGCAGCAGGGTGCCGTGAGCGGCCTGAAAGCACGAGGCAACGCACAAGTGGACATGGAATGGGACGGAGGACGCATCACACGCGCCATCATCACCTCCCACAACGGAGGCATCCTGCGCATCAGGTGTGCCAGCACCCTCAAGGGACGAAAGATGAAGCACACCCAGAAAAACGGCTACCATCTCTACGAGATAAAGACAAAGAAAGGAGAAATCATCACCCTGAAAGGAGAATGAGCAATCACAAATAATCATATAGGCACTATAGATACGATAAAAACTATAGCCACTATGGCTCCTATAACCACCATCAACAAAAAAATCATGAAGAAAACCCTGTCATGGCTGCTGCTGGCCATCCTCGCCACCAGCGCCCACGCCGCAAAAATCCATCAACCCTGGCAGCACGGCCCACTGAAAGTTTCCGACAACCAACGCTACTTGGTGCATCAGGACGGCACACCCTTCTTCTGGTTGGGCAACACCGCCTGGCTGCTGCCCGAACGTCTCAACCGCGACGAGGTGGAGTTTTTCCTCAACCGAGAGCGGGAGGAAGGCTACAACGTGGAGCAAATACAAGTCCTCAATGCCATACCCACCTTCAACATCTATGGGCAGCCGGCCAACGACGCGACCTTCAACTTCGCACCCTACACCAAGGCCGGCACCTACGGCTACTGGGACCACCTCGACTACATCGTGGACATGGCAGCAGCCAACGGCATCTATATCGCCATGGACTGCATCTGGGGGTCGCAAATCTCCAAGATGGACGAGAAGAAGGCCACCAGTTACGGAAAATTCCTCGGCGAACGCTACAAGGACAAGCCCAACATCATCTGGATGATTGGCGGCGACATCATGGGCGACAAAGGCACCGCCTCATGGGACGCCCTGGCACGAGCCATCAAGAAAGCCGACCCGGTGCACCTGATGACCTTCCATCCTCGCGGGCGCACCACCAGCGCCTGGTGGTACAACGACCGTGAATGGATGGACTTCAACATGTTTCAAAGCGGACATCGCCGCTACGGGCAGCGCAACGGCGACGGCGACTACACCATCAAGGACAACACCGAGGAGGACAACTGGCGCTATGTGGAAATGAGCACGGAGAAAGACCCCCTGCGGCCCGTCATCGACGGCGAGCCTTCCTACGAGGACATCCCCCAAGGACTGCACGACTTCTCCGCCCCTCGCTGGCAAGACTACGACGTGAGGCGGTATGCCTACTGGGCCGTCTTCGCCGGTTGCTTCGGCCACACCTACGGCCACAACAGCATCATGCAGTTCATGCGCCCCGGCTTGCTCGGTTCCTTCGGAGCAGGAAAGGCATGGTGGGAAGCCATGGAAGACCCAGGCTACCAGCAGATGAAATACCTGAAGTGGCTCATGCTCACCTTCCCCTTCACCGAGCGTGTGGCCGACCAAAGCGTGGTGGCAGGACAGAACGGCGAACGCTACGACCGCGTCATCGCCACCCGCGGCAACGACTACCTCCTGGCCTACAACTACAGCGGAAAGCCCATGCGCATCGACCTCACCAAAGTGAGTGGTGCAAAGAAGGACGTGTGGTTGATGAACCCCTCCGACGGTTCCCTGCAATACTTGGGACAATATGACAACCAGCCCACCAACTTCGCCTGGGACGGAGCCTACCTCCGAGGCAGCGACCGCGTGCTCATCGCCGTGGACAGCAACGCCCACTACATCGACAAGAACGCAACCCAACTGGAAGAGAAATGGTAAGAGACACACTTTTCACTCACGTCCGCCGACTGTTCGCATTATGTGTGCTATGCACAGCCATCCTGCCAGCAGCCACGGCCTCGCCGCTCCCTGCCAAAGGTAAAAAAGCCGCTCCGTCAACCATACAGGTGAGCGACCTGCGCACCGAGCGGATGACACGTCCCATGAGCATCAGCACCCCCACGCCAAGGCTCGGATGGGTGTTGAGCAGCACGCTCAATGATGTGAAGCAGACTGCCTACCACATCATCGTGGCATCCAGTCCCGAAAAAGCAGAGGCATTGGAGGGAGACCTCTGGGACGTCACCGCCAGCAACGACCAGTCGCAATGGGTGCGGTATGCCGGCAAGACCCTCCGCAGCAACACCCGATGCTATTGGCGGGTGAAGGTGAGTACGACGAAAGGCGAGAGCCAATGGAGCCCCACGGCAATGTGGAACGTGGGATTGCTCACCGAGAGCGACTGGCAAGGGCAATGGATAGGCCTCGACCACGCCATGCCATGGGACGTGGAGGAGGAGCACAGCCGCCTCAGCGCACGATACCTGCGCACCACCTTCGAAGCCGACGGCCCCATCCGTCAGGCGACCCTCTACATCAGCGGCTTAGGCATGTATGAGGCATACATCGACGGCGAGAAAATCGACACCGATGTCAACGGCACCCATCAAGTGCTCGCTCCTGCACCCACCGACTATCGCAAGACCATCCTCTACAATGCCTTCGACGTGACCGACGTGCTGAAGGCAGGAGGCGACAAAGCACAGCACGCCATTGCCGTCGTCCTCGGCAACGGCCGCTACTACACCATGCAGCAGAACAAAAAGCCGTACAAAATCACACAGTTCGGCTATCCCAAGCTCCGTGCCAACCTCATCATCGAATACGAAAACGGCAATCGCAAGGTGGTGTCCACCAACGACAAGTGGAAACTCACCGCCGACGGCCCCATCCGCAGCAACAACGAATACGACGGAGAGACCTATGACGCCCGCAAGGCCCTCGGCCCCTGGACTACACATCAATACGACGACAGCGAGTGGCAGGCGGCGGAACGGGTGGCCATTCCACAAGGTACGCTGCGAGGTGCCATGACACCCAACATGACCATCTCACAAACCATCACGCCCCGCTCGGTCACTCCCAAGGGCGACAAAGTGGTGGTGGACATGGGACAGAACATGGCCGGATGGCTCGCCGTGAACATCAGCGGCACCCATCCCGGCGACACCATACGCCTGCGCTTTGCTGAACGCCTCGACTCCACCGGAAACATCTGGGTGGAGAATTTCCGGCATGCCCTCTCCACCGACACCTACGTGGCCGACGGCACGGAAGACGGACGATGGTGGCGACCCACCTTCGTCTATCATGGCTTCAGGTACGTGGAGGTCAGCGGCCTGCGCAGCCCCCGTCTCACCGACTTCTCCGGGGAGGTGGTGGAAGACCAGATGACCGCCACCGGCTCCTTCGCCACCACCGACACCATCCTCACCAAAGTATATCGCAACGCCTCCTGGGGCGTGCGCAGCAACTACAAGGGAATGCCGGTGGACTGTCCGCAGCGCGACGAGCGCCAGCCGTGGTTGGGCGACCGCACCCGCGGCTGCTATGGCGAGGCATTCCTCTATGACAACGGCACGCTCTACGCCAAATGGGTGCGCGACATCGCCGAGGCGCAGCGCGAGGACGGCTGCATCCCCGACGTCGCCCCGGCGTTCTGGAACTACTACTCCGACGACGTGACGTGGCCCGCCGCCCTGCCCATGGCCCTCGACATGCTCCTCACCCACTACGGCGACGACGCACCCCTGCGCACCTACTACCCCAACGTGAAGCGATGGATGGAGCACCTGAAATACCAATACCAAGATGGCGGTCTCATCAAGAAAGACAAATATGGCGACTGGTGCGTGCCACCCGAGCGCGAGGAACTCATACACAGCGAAGACCCCGCCCGCATCACCGACGGGACGCTCATCTCGTCGGCCTACTACTACCGCCTGTGCAACATGATGCAGCGCTTCGCACAACTCCAAGGCCTGGCCGCCGACGCCACCTATTTCAAGGAAGAGGCAGCCCTCACCTTGGAAGCCTTCAACAAACGCTTCCTCACCATCCGCCGAGGCACCACCACCGTGCCGGGACACATCCTCTATCCCGACAGCACCTTCTACGGCAACAACACCGTCACCGCCAACCTGCTCCCACTCGTCTTCGGAATGACCCCTGACGACTACACCCGCCAAGAGGTGGGCAAGAACATCGTCAAGGCCCTCATCGACCAAAACTTGGGCACCGTCACCTGTGGCGTCATTGGAATAGGATGGCTCATGCATGGCCTCACTGCCATGGGTCGCACCGACCTGGCCTGGCTCTTGGCCACCAACAAGAAATACCCCAGTTGGGGATACATGGCCGAGCACGGAGCCACCACCATCTGGGAACTGTGGAACGGCGACACCGCCAGTCCGAAGATGAACAGCGGCAACCATGTGATGCTATTGGGCGACCTCCTCTCCTGGCTCTATGAAGACGTGGTCGGCATCCGTGCCGCAGAACCCGGTTTCAAGAAAATCCTGCTCCAACCCGACTTCACCGTCGATGAGCTCGACAACATCGAGGGTAGCTACAACTCCATCTACGGCCCCATCGTCAGCAAATGGCGCAAGGAGAACGGCAAACTCCACTGGCACATTGAGACACCTGCCAACACCACAGCCACTGTGTGCCTCCCCGGAGGCGAAAGGCAAGAGGTAGGCTCCGGCTCTTGGGACTTCGTACGCGACCTGCCCAAACGCGGTCCGCAAGTGGTGGTGGACGAATTCCTCTACAAAAGAGCTTCCTTCCCCGAATGCCACTCCGCCAGCATCGTGGAGACGCGCAAGGGCGACCTGGTGGCCACCTATTTCGGTGGCACGAAAGAGCGCAATCCCGACGTGTGCATCTGGGTGAGTCGCAAGCCGAAAGGTGCACAAGAGTGGACGAAGCCGCAGATGGTGGCCGACGGCGTCTTCAGCAGCGACCACCGCGAAGCATGCTGGAACCCCGTGCTCTACGAACTCCCCTCCGGCGAACTCCTGCTCTATTTCAAAATCGGTCCCAACGTGGCTGGCTGGAAAGGATGGATGGTGCGCTCGAAAGATGGCGGCAAGACATGGAGCCGCCGCGAGCAACTGCCCGACAGCCTTTACGGCCCCATCAAAAACAAACCCATCCTCAACAAGGGTCGCCTCATCTCGCCCACCAGCGACGAGCGCAACGGATGGAAACTCTACTTCGAGTATAGCGACGACATGGGCAAGACATGGCGGCGCACCAACTTCGTGGAGGCCGACGAGGGCGTGAAAGCCATCCAACCCACCATCATCGTGCTACCCGACGGCCGTTTAGAGGCCCTCTGCCGCACACGCAGCCGCCACATCGGCGTCACCTACAGCAGCGACAACGGACAAACATGGAGCAAACTGCAACTCATCGACACCCCCAACAACAACAGCGGCATCGATGCCGTCAACCTGCAAGGCGGCGGCTACGCCCTCATCTGCAACGACTGGCCCATCGAGCCGACCAAAGAAAAGGGGGCGCGCACACCACTCTCCATCCTCCGCAGCGACGACGGCCAACACTGGACTCACTGGATAACCCTGGAAGACAGCCCCATCCTGCAATACTCCTACCCCGCCATCATCCAGAGCCGCGACGGCCACATCCACGTCGTCTATACTTGGCGCCGCCAACGCATCAAGCATGTGGAGCTCATACCATAGATATGCATCATAGGATGGCATAGGATATCATAGGATGGCATAGGATGTCATAGGATATCATAGGAAGGCATAGGATGTCATAGGATATCATAGGATATCATAGGATGGCCCAGATGTTCCCAGAAAATCTCAGAAAATCTCAGATAAACCCAGAAAATGCGAAAAATCCTCACAAGCACCCTGCTGCTGCTAACAATCGCCGCCTCCGCCCAACCCACTTCTGTGGCTGGCCTCTTCCCCCTTGAAGGCTCCGGTCGTGTCGTTTATAATTTCAATGAGGGCTGGCGCTTCATGATTGGCGACGTGCCACATGGTGAGGCCATCACCCTCGACGACAGCACCTGGCCCGTCGTCTGCGCCCCGCACACCGTGCGCTTAGAGCCCTCGGAGGCCAGTGGATGCCGCAACTACCAAGGCCCCTGCTGGTATCGCAAGCACTTCACCATGCCCGCCGACATGGAGGGCAAGGAGGTCACCCTGCACTTCGAGGCCGTCATGGGGAAGCAGAAAGTATTTGTCAACGGACGACAAGCCTGTGAGCACAAGGGCGGCTACCTCCCCATCATCATCAACCTCAGCGAGATGGGCATCAAGGCCGGCGAGGAATGCCTCATCGCCCTCATGGCGGACAACAGCGACGACAACAGCTATCCCCCCGGCAAGAAGCAGACACAACTCGACTTCGCCTACCACGGAGGCATGTACCGCGATGTATGGCTCATAGGAAAGTCGCCGCTGCACATCACCGACGCCTTAGAGCGCGACGACGTGGCCGGCGGCGGCATCTTCCTTCATTACGACAACATCAGCGCAGGGAGCGCAGACATCTACATCGACGTGGAGGTGTGCAACAACAGCGAGACAGCCCATACGCCCGTCATCGAGGCCATCATCAAAACACCAGACGGCAAGGTGGTGAAGACCATCCGTCAGAAAGTGTCGATGCCCAAGGACTTGCCTGGGCTGATGTGCACCGCCACCCTCTTCACCACCCTCAAAAACCCACGGCTATGGTCGCCCGAACACCCAGACCTCTATGACGTAGAACTGCGTGTGCTCGACGGGAAGCAGTGCTACGATGGTGGCATGGTGAAGATGGGATTGCGGAAGGCCGAGTTTCGTGGCAAAGACGGCTTTTGGCTCAACGGGAAACCCTACCACCAACTTGTGGGCGGCAACCGCCACCAAGACTTCGCCTATGTGGGCAACGCCCTCCCCAACAGTCAGCAGTGGCGTGATGCCAAGCGCCTGAAGGATGCAGGGATGACCATCATCCGTGCCGCCCACTACCCACAGGACCCATCGTTCATGGATGCCTGCGACGAACTTGGCCTCTTCGTCATCGTGCCCACTCCAGGGTGGCAATACTGGAACAAGGCTCCGGAGTGGGGCGAGATGGTGCACCAGAACACGCGACTCATCATCCGCCGCGACCGCAACCACCCCAGCGTATTGATGTGGGAACCCATCCTCAACGAGACCCGCTATCCCGAAGACTTCGCCCTCCAGGCTCTCGCCATCACCCGCGAGGAGTTTCCCTACCCCGGCCGCCCCGCCGCAGCCGCCGACATGAATTCCGCCGGTGTGAAGGAGAACTACGACGTGCTTTACGACTGGGCCGACAATATCGGCAAGACGACGCTCGACACCGACAAATGCATCTTCACGCGCGAATGGGGCGAATATGTTGACGACTGGTACGCTCACAACGCCATCAACCGCGCCGCTCGAGGCTGGGGCGAGCAGGCCATGCTCACCGCGGCTCGCTCCCTCGCCGACACCTACGGAATGATGTATCGCGGACAGAGGCAGTTTATCGGCGGTTGCCAATGGCACCCCTTCGACCACCAACGAGGCTATCACCCCGATGCCTACTTAGGCGGCATCTATGACGCCTTCCGTCAGAAGAAATACGCCTTCGAGGCTTTCCGAGCCCAAACGACACCGGAGGGCGGCGGTGCGACCAGCGGCGTCCCTGGCGAACCGATGGTGTTCATTGCCCATGAGATGACACAGTACTCCAGCAGCGACGTCGTGGTGTTCAGCAACTGCGACAGCGTTCGCCTCACCGCCTTCGAAGGAGCAAAAACCGCTACGCTGCCCGTCGTACACGATGCCGAAGACATACCCTCCGCCCCCGTGGTGTTCAAGGATTTCTGGGACTTTTGGCAAGCCCGCGACTATAGTTACACCCATCGCGACTGGCAACACGTGTCGCTTCTGGCCGAGGGCATCATTGGCGGCAAAGTGGTGTGCAGCGAGAAGAAAATGCCCGCACGTCGCAGCACACGCCTTCGCCTCCACGCCGACGAGATGGGGCGGCAATTGGTGGCCGACGGCAGCGACTTCATCGTCGTGACCGCCGAGGTGACCGACGACAACGGCAATGTGAGACGCAACGCCCGCGAACATGTCACCTTCACCGTGGAGGGAGAGGGAAGCATCATCGGCGACGAGCGCATCATGGCCAACCCCCGCCAAGTGGAATGGGGCAGCGCACCCATCCTCGTAAGAAGCACCCACCAAGCCGGGAGCATACGCATCATCGCACGACCCACTTTCGAGGGTGCTCACGCCCCGTCAGCCGACACACTCACGATAGAGAGCGTACCTTATGAAGGAAAGTTGTGCCACCGCGACATCAGCACCTCCTACAACCAAGAAATGCAAGCTGCATCAAAAAACCTCCCAACCTCTCAACCTCCCAGCACCATGACCGAGGAGGAAAGACGCAAAAGCCTCGAGGAAGTGGAAAAGCAGCAGCAGGACTTCGGAATACAATGAGGGGGTCAAGAGCCCCAAGGTCTCCAAGGACCCTAAAGACCTTAAGGACCTTAAAGACCCCAAGGACCTCAAAGCCATTTACAAGTTAAAAAATCATAAAATGCGACAAGAAGAGCAGCAAATTGCAGAGAAATGTCTAATTTTGAAGCCAAATAGACGCAAACTGCAACAAGAAGAAACCTAAAAACAAATCCTATAAGCTTATGAAGAAAATTTTTACCTTAATCGCCACGGCGCTGCTAACAATGGGCGCCAATGCACAAACCGAGAGTTACAAACCCATCATCGTGGACGATGCCGGCACCATCACCCTTGCGCCGGAGTTTGCCTCTGTTATCAATGAAAACGGCGAAGCCACCAACATCGTTGATGGCAAGTCGGTGGTGAACATCAGCACCGCCAACATGACCCTCGAGGCCGTAGGCGGAGCCACCATCGCCAACAAAATCGACCCCGAAGACCCCAGTGCCAACGTAGGCCAAGACCTCGTTCCGGGAGCCGTCATCAGCGAGGAGGACCACACCTATCAAATTTCCTCCGTGGGTTCATGGAACGCCATCTCATGGAAGAATGGCAACAACAAGCTCGACATCAACGATGCCGCCGGCACGAAACTCTATTTCGTCATGGGAACCGGCAACCCTTATGTGGAGATGTACTGCGAGGAAGTCTATAGGGACGGCGAGCCAACCGGCACTTATCGTGCAGCGTACAACTACTACAAGCCCGGCGGCCAGACCATGCCGCTTGTGGGACTGTATTACAAGTTCACACCCAAGGTGGACGGCACGCTGAAAGTACAAGTGTGGGCCAACAAGGGCAACCGCAACACCTACGTCATCGACGATGTCACCAAGCAGGCAGTGCCACTCACAGCAGAGGGATACGTCAATGGCAAACGTGCGAACTACGACACCCCGGCCCTTGACCCGGAAACCGGCGAGCCAAAGTTGGACAACCAAGGAAACCCCATCTATGAGCAGTACCAAATCTTCTTCAACAGCGAGCAAATCGACTCCATACACAACGACTACATCTACAGCAGTTACTACAACATGCTGAAGAAGAACGAGGAGGCCGCTGCAGCTGGTGAGCCAGCCGCTTACACAGAGGAGCAGTTGGCTGCTGAGAAAGAAAAATGCGACGAACTGGCCGTGACTCGTCAATATGTGCTCTCCACTGGTGGCCAAGCATTCTGGGGATGGATCACCTTCAAGGTGGAGGCTGGCAAGAGCTACTGGCTCTTCCAAGACAGTTCACAGGTGGGCTTTGGTGGCTATGAGTTCAACACTGGCGGCGAACCCGGCCCCGTGGGCAACGACCTCTCTGAGTTGGCAGCAGCAGCCACAGCACAAGACGGCAAAGTGGTCATCAACCTTGATGCCGACGCCGAGTACACCATGAGCAAACCCATCAGTCGTTCCAACATCACCATCGCCGGTGTGGAAGGAAGCAACGCCAAAATCAAACTGGCCGCAGGCGCCAATTTCTCCGCCGCCTCCAACATCGTCATCAAGAATGTTGACATCGACGCCAGCGCCCTCGGCACCGACGCCCTCATCCAAATGAGCGCCACTCCCGCCACCACCACCGTCTCCGGCGACTACAACATCGTGGAGAGCGTGGAGATAGCAAACTGCAACATCAGCGACGTGCCGCAAATCATCAGCGACAACGGCGGTGCCAAATACTGCATCCACACCATGACCATCGACAACTGCGTGGTGTCTCTGAAAGCCTCCGCTGCCAAGACCGTCATCGACATGAGTTCCAATGGCTTTGTCAACGACCTCACCGTCAAGAACAGCACATTCTACGGGAAAGGCACCGACCAAGACTATTTCGTGCGCTACGCCAACGCCGGTCGTTGCGACCGTGCCGGTTTCGAGAGCAACAGCATCACTTATGAGAGCAACACGTTCTACAACGTGGCCAAAGGCGGACAATGGGGCAACTACAGCGGCTTCGCCGGACGCAACACCTCCTACTGGACGATGACGAAGAACATCTTCGTGGACTGCGGCAACGGACAGGTGGCCCGCCGCTACCTTGGAGGCCGTCAGAACCAAGCCACTGCCACCTTCGGTTACAACACCTATTGGTTCAACGGAGCAGCAGAGGACCCCTCCGGTTATGACAACAGCGAGAGCATCCTTGCCAGCGACCCGATGTTCAAGGACGCCGCCAATGCCGACTTCACCGTGCAAGGCGCTGACCAAGTGGCCAACCAGACAGGCGACCCGCGCTGGCTCGACACCAACGCCATCAACGACATCCAGACCGTAAGCGAGACCGCCAATGCTCCCGTTTACAACCTCGCCGGACAGCGTGTGAGCCCCAGCACAAAGGGCATCCTCATCAAGAATGGCAAGAAATACGTGAACAAGTAATCACCTCACACACTTGCAGAATCATTCAGGGGAAGCGCTTTCGCGCTTCCCCTGATTATCTTAAAGACCTTAAAGTCCTTAATGACCTTAGAGACCTGTATTATTTTGCGGGCTCATAATAATATGTAAAACAAAAAATCTCTCCACCCCTCATAAACGAAGTAAGTGGAGAGAAAAATCCTATAATTGACAAATTATTCTGCGTCCCAAATGGAAGAATTTCCTCGTGCAGGTCCTACACCACCCCCACCGTAACCAATACCAACATTGGTTTCTATGGTGAAAGCGTTGTAACCATTCAGAATAATGTCCACCAACAAGGTGACATCGGCGACACTGACTAAACCATCATTATTGACATCGGCTACAGGATTGTCACCTCCCTCGAGGATAATGTCCACCAATACAGTCACATCGGAAATAGAAATGACACCATCGCCATTGACATCACCAATAAGAGTAGCCATACTGACCTTTTTTCTAGCATCATCCTTGCTACTTGCTTGGGCTGTTTGTGGTATGCAAAGCCAAGTCAAAAGGAAAAACACAGAAAGTAACCTTACCATATTCTTTCTCATATTATTTTACATTATAATTATTTATACTTCGTAATACGAAATGGACCCCGAAAGTTCCCCAATCTATGGAAACACACGAAAAAGTTCCATATCTCTAAACAAATGCAAAAATACATCTTTTTTTTTCCTCATCCAACTTTTTTTGAGAAAAAAATATCAAAAAAAATAATCCATCGAACAAAAATAAAAGTTTTTTCATTCATATTTGATGATATTGGCAATGTTTCACTACCTTTGCATGAAAAACCTATCTATTATGACAAAATCAATTCTTGCAGCCTTGCTGCTCTCCCTTGCCCCTTGGTGCAGCCATGCCGTTGACGTGACGCTCCATTCACCCGGCAACAAAATGAATGTGACAATCCATGCCGACAAAGAACGTATGACATGGGAAGTTTCCCAAGGTGAGACTGTTGTCCTCACCCCTTCTGAGATAGGCATCAACGGCCATCTTGCAGGCATGCGTGTTCGTTGGTCTCGTGGCAATTCCGCATTGTTAGGCAACAGCCAGTTCGAGGTTGAGTTTCGTGCCGATGACGATGCAGCGGCCTATCGCATCACCTCCCGAAGCCGCAAGCCAATTACTGTTACCGACGAAACAGCCGAATTCAATTTCTATGGCGACTATAAGGCATTTGTTCCATACGTGAACGACAACCGTGCTGGAGAGCGTTGGTGCTATTCCTTTGAGAGTTATTACGACGAACAGCTCCTCTCGGAAATGTATTCCGACTCGTTGGCCATCAACCCGCTTGCCGTCCGTCTCCCCGAAGGGAAATTGGCCGTGGTGCTCGATGCATGCGTCGTGGACTACCCCGGCATGTTCCTTCTTCGCCACGGCTCCCATGGCCTGAAAGGAGCCTTCGCCCCCGTTGCCTTGTCAGAGGAGGTGAACGGCCATGCACGCCTCAACCTCGTTCCCACTCGTCGTGCAGGGCACATTGCCACGATATCCTCCGATACAGAGATGCCGTGGCGCGTGGTGACTGTTGTGGAGCGCGACGCCTATCTTCTCGGCATTGACTTGTCGCATCGCTTCGGCCCCTCATGCCGCTTGGCAGACACGTCATGGGTGAAACCCGGCAAAGTAGCTTGGGACTGGTGGAACAACACCAACCTGACGGGAGTTGACTTTCGTGCCGGCATGAACACCTCCACCTACCGCTACTACATCGACTTTGCCCAAAAGAACCACTTGGAATACATCATCATCGACGAGGGATGGAGCAGCGAGGAGTCGCTGCTGGAGGGTTTGAATCCCGACATCGACCTCTCCGTCCTTCTTCCTTACGCCAAGGAGCGCGGCGTGGGAATCATTCTCTGGTCGAGTTGGCGCAACAGCATCAGGGACACCGAGCGCGTATTCAAGCACTACTCCGACTTAGGC